>JABCOB020000219.1 GCA_013333835.2 Bacteroidia bacterium | reverse complement strand
GATTGTATGGATGGTCTGCGCGATACCGTGCGATGAATCCCCGCAATGTCGACTGTAGGGGCGGGGCCTTCGCGGTTTTCGCGAAGGTTTCCCCGCCCATCGCCTCCATGTGCGTATAACCGCCTGTCGCATTCATTGCGCCCCACAGCGCATTCATCACGCCGTCTGCCCATTCATTGCCCCGCCTCGCGCATTGCCCAAACGCCGAAATCGCTTGCCATTCAAAATATAATGCCTAACTTTGCGGACGCAATCTATAAATGGAGAACCCTGAGATGAATTTACCTTCACGTTCCGTGCTGGGAGTGGGTGTGCTGGCACTGCTGGCCGCCACAGCCTGCCGTCCGCAAAAAACGACGGAGGATATGGAGCAAGAGTCTACGCTAAAGAAAGCCGAGGTGGTGATAGCCGATGGCAAGTTTACCCCCGAGGCACTCTGGGCGCTCGGGCGCTTGGGCGAGTATGCTGTGTCGCCCGACGGTAAGACCCTGGCCTACACCGCTACATGGTATGACATGGAGCAGAATAAAGGGTGGACCGATCTATTCGTGATGCCCGTGTCTGGAGGCCAGGCCCAGCAGCTCACCCACTTCTTCAAGCAGTGCTACAACGTGGTATGGGAGGCCGATGGTACGCTCCTCTTCGTGTCGAACCATGAGGGTTCTGCTCAGATTTACCGCATGCAGGCCGACGGTAGCAACCTCCAGAAATGTTCCAATGTGGAGGGCGATGTAGAGGGATTCAAGCTCTCCCCGAAAGGTGATATGATCCTCTACACCAAGTCGGTTAAAATGATCCCCCAAGCCTCAGATCGCTACCCCGATCTGGACAAGACTACAGGCAAGATCTACGACGACCTGATGTATAGGCACTGGGATAGCTGGGATGAGGGCGAGCGTTCCCATATCTTTGTCGCCTCTTTTGCTGGCGGTACGGTGGGTGCAGGTACTGATATTATGGAGGGCGAACCCTTTGACTCTCCGCTCAAACCCTTTGGGGGCATGGAGGAGGTTGCCTGGAATGCCGATGGTAGCGCCGTAGCCTACACCTGCCTGAAATTGCAAGGGAAGGAAGCGGCCTTCAGCACGAATTCTGATATTTACCTCTACACCCTCGATACCAAGCAAACCGTAAACCTCACCGCGCCCAACCCGGGGTATGACCGTTGCCCCACCTACTCCCCCGATGGGCAGTATATGGCCTGGCTCAGCATGCCTAGAGCGGGGTTTGAGGCCGACAAGGAACGGTTGATGCTGCTGTCGCTGAAAGATGGTCAGATTCGCCATCTTACCGAGAACTTTGACTACAACCCCAGCGGGCTTTGCTGGCGTGCCGATTCCAAAGCGCTCTACTTTACGGCGGGGGTAAAAGGCACCACGCAGATCTACAGCCTGGGGCTTGAGGAATCTGCCCCCACGGCCATAACCACTGGGGTGCATGACTACCATTCGGTGGCCCTAGCTGGGGAGGAACTCGTGGGCGATAGGGTTTCCATGCTGTCCCCAGCCGAGGTGTACCGTATCGCATTGGCCGATGGTACGCAGCAGAAGATTACCGAGATCAACGATGCGCTGCTCGCCAAGGTGAATATGCCCACCGTCCGCGAGCTCTACATGACTGCCACCGATGGCAAGCCCCTGCAGTCCTGGTTGATCCTCCCCCCGAACTTTGATAGCACCAAGCAGTATCCCTGCCTGCTCTTCTGCGAGGGCGGCCCCCAGAGCCCCCTTACCCAGTTCTGGAGCTACCGGTGGAACTTTGCCGTTATGGCCTCGCAGGGCTACATAGTCCTCGCCCCTAACCGTCGGGGTACCACCACCTTTGGGCAGGAGTGGACTGATGCCATAAGCAAAGATCACGGTGGGCAGGAGATGCGCGATCTGCTGCTAGCCGTGGACAATGTGGCCAAAGAGCCCTGGGTAGATGCCAATCGTCTGGGGGCTGTAGGGGCCAGCTATGGCGGCTACACCGTGAATTGGCTGGCCGGCAATCATAGCAAACGCTTCAAGGCTTTCATCAGCCACTGCGGCATATTCCACAGCGAGATGGAGTACTACACCACCGAAGAGATGTTCTTCGACGAGTGGGAGATGGGGGGCGCTCCCTGGGACAAAGCCAACAGGGTAGCGCAGGCGAGTTTTTCGCACAGCCCCCATGAGTACGTGGCCAATTGGGATACACCCATTATGATAATCCACGGCGGGCGCGATTTCCGCATCCCCTACACGCAGGGCATGGCCGCCTTTGATGCCGCCCGTATGCGGGGGGTAGAGGCGCGATTCCTCTTCTTCCCCGATGAGAGCCACTGGGTGCTGAAACCGCAGAATGGACTCCTCTGGCAGCGCGAATTCTTCCGTTGGCTCGATACCTACCTTAAGCCTCCGGCAGACAAGTAGCGCAGGGCTGCTGTACGGCGAATTCGCAGGTCGCGCTCACGTGGCTGCGGGTTCGCCGTATTGCTTTATTCGCATGGCGCAAGCATAGAAAATAGCTGCCGCTCGAGCTCTAGCGACAATGTTTTTTGGGTAGAAAGCGAGACAAAGGTACGCGCGCCAGCCCTCGGCACGTTAGGAGAGCCCGCAGCCCTACGAATCCCTCGCGTGTGAATGAACACTCTGCAAAAATCTCGCCACGTAGTTTCATTTGCTGCTGTCGTTCTTTCCTCTTCGGCACAGCAGATTTTGAACCAGGTATTTATGATTATCAGAACCCGTAACGGTACGGCATACCACGTAGTATAGATGGTTTTTGCCAGGGTTTCAAGTAGTTAACGTTGGATTAATTGTATACTCCTATGGATTTCTTTCTAGATACAGCCAACCTCGACCAGATACGCGAGGGGGTAGAACTCGGGATAATAGATGGGGTAACCACGAATCCCTCGCTCATGGCCAAGGAGGGCATAAAGGGCGAGGCCGCGATATACGCGCACTACAAGGCGATATGCGAGCTAGTGGGTGGCGATGTGAGCGCCGAGGTGATAAGCACAGACTATGACGGAATGCTGCGGGAAGGGGAACGGTTGGCCGCAATCCACCCGAACATCGTGGTGAAGATTCCCTGCACCAAAGATGGCATACGGGCCATTTGCAAGTTCACCGATAAGCTGGGCATCCGCACGAATTGCACCCTGGTATTTTCTCTCGGGCAGGCTTTGCTCGCCGCCAAGGCAGGGGCTACCTATGTATCGCCATTCGTAGGGCGGCTCGACGACGTGAGCGAGGACGGCATTGCCCTGGTGCGCGATATTGTCAACACCTATACCGCCTATGCGTATGACACACAGGTGATAGCAGCCAGCATTCGGCATACCCGCCATATCATCCAGTGCCTTGAGGCGAATGCCGATGTGGCCACATGCCCGCTATCGGCTATTCTGGGGCTGCTGAATCACCCGCTAACCGATATAGGAATCGCGCGTTTCTTGGACGACTACAAGAAGGTGAACGGCTAGGAGCTGGCTTCTACGCATAAATGTCTAGGCAATAGCACATGGGCTCTACCACGCATCATCGGGCAAGGGTCTACGCCGTCCACCCGCAGAATCCGCAACCACGGGAGCTCGACCAGCTCGTAGAAATCCTACGAACCGACGGGGTAATCATCTATCCTACCGACACGCTCTACGGGCTTGGCTGCTCCATAGAGAGCCCCAAGGCCATAGCGCGCATTGCCCGTATCAAGGGGCTTAAACCCCGCGAGGCGCGCTTCTCGTTCATCTGCGAGCGCCTGGGGCAGGTAGCCGAATACGCCCGCATGAGCGATGCCACCTACAGCGTGCTGCGCCATAACCTCCCAGGCCCCTTCACCATGATACTCCCGGGCCTTAGCAAGTGCGGCGAGAGCTTTATGTCGCCTCGTAAAACCGTGGGTATTAGGATTCCAAACCATGCCATTCCGCTTGCATTGGTACGTTTGTTGGGCTGTCCGATCCTCACCAGCTCGCTGCCGCTAGATGCCGAAGAGCCGGAGTACGGGCAGTTCCCCGAGCTTATGGCCGAGCGTTGGGGCACGCTGGTGGATGCCGTTATTGACGGTGGACAGGGCGAATTGACCCCCTCCACCGTGGTAGACTGCACCCAGAGTGAAATACGGGTCATACGCCAAGGGAAAGGGGAGTTGGCCCGCGAGTGACCGCACCCCCATTTTTTTCATAGTTTG
Source organism: Bacteroidia bacterium (assembly GCA_013333835.2). Classification (GTDB taxonomy): domain Bacteria; phylum Bacteroidota; class Bacteroidia; order Bacteroidales; family CAJPTX01; genus Bacteroides_D. Next base: position 805 of record JABCOB020000219.1, on the reverse strand, counting down.
AAAGTCGCAGGGAGCAAAATTATTTGTAACTTCGCGGTGTAAAGGTAACCGAATAGCCCGGCAGGGCGAACACGTTAAAACCATACAGTGCGCAATGGAAAAGGTACGCGTGGCGATCAACGGCTTTGGCCGCATAGGGCGCCAGGTATTCAAGGCGATCTACGAGCGGGACGACCTCGAGGTGGTGGCCATCAATGGCCTCATGGATGCCGTGTCGATGTGCTACCTTACGAGGTATGACTCTACCCAAGGGCGCTTCCCGGGGCATCTGGAGGCTCAGGGCGACTACCTCGTGCTAGACGGGCGGCCTATCCCGCTCTCCAGCGAACCCCTCCCCGCGAAGATCAACTGGAGGGCTGAGCCCGATGTGGTGGTGGAATCCTCTGGCGTGTTTCGCCGAAAAGAGAGTCCCAAAGGGGGGTATGGCGACCACCTGCGCGGAAGCGTGAAAAAGGTGATACTCACCGCGCCGGCCAAGGATTCTATCGATAAGATGGTGGTGGTAGGGGTGAATGACAGCGTAATAAAGCCCGAGGATAAGTTCATATCCAACGCAAGCTGCACCACCAACTGCCTAGCCCCCGTGGTGAAGGTGCTCCACCGTGAACTCGGTGTGGTGAATGGTTTCATGAACACCGTGCACTCCTATACCAATGACCAGCGGATTCTCGATAGGATGCACGACGATCTACGCCGCTCGCGGGCTGCCGCAGTTTCGCAGATACCCACCACTACGGGAGCTGCCAAGTCGATAGGCATCATAATACCCGACCTCAAAGGGAAGCTCGATGGCGTATCGGTCCGG
>JABCOB020000218.1 GCA_013333835.2 Bacteroidia bacterium | reverse complement strand
TTCTCCATGGAGCCCGAGGGGATGGTGAAGGCCTCGATGAAGAAGAGCCGGATGAGGAATGCGGCAACCCCGGCGAATATCAGCGCGTCGAGCCACTCTACCCATCCTTTCTGCCGTTTTACCCCCCGTTTGCGCCAGAAGAACCAATGCACCTTGCGGGTGATGTAGATGTCGAATATGATGGGAAGCCCGAAGAGCCACCAGTAGTTGCCCAGCCAGATTACCATGAGCAGGTATAGAATGGTGGCAAAGGCGAAACGGAGGTAGCGATTTCGGTAGAGGGCTGCGATCCTAGCCATAGATTCCAGTCATTTTATGGCGCAAAGGTAGGGAAAAAGCTGGAAAGAGGCCATTTTGCCCTTTTTTAATCTTTACTTTCTCCGCACCTTCCCCCTACCTTCGCCCTACCTTCGCCCTACCTTCGCCCTACCAACTCAAGTGCATCCTCGGGTTTCGCCTTAAGGCGAAACCCGAACATGAAGCGACGCAGGTAGGGCGTTGGTAGGGCGAAGGTTGGGGGTTGGTAGCCCTTTTTGCGCTTTTGGGAGGATGTGGCTTCGCGGAGTGCTGCGCGGCCCATATTGGTTGGTCAGAGGGCAGGTGGGGTGGGGTGGCCTGGTGAACGTGAACCGCTGCCGCTGGGCTGCAGACCTCCGCCCCTCATTGCACCCCTAACCCCTGCGCAGCACAGCGTATGTTCTATCGACAAATCGGTTGGTTTACAGGGGAATGATGCGCGCAATGCAGGACTAAAATCGCAACTGGTTGGCCAAGTTCAAATAATTAGTGCTACTTTTGCGTTTGTTATAGCGCAGAGGGGAAGAGTTTGATTTTGCAACATGAGCACTGCGATACGATGGATTCGACTCTGGTAAGGTACTACGGCTATCTGCAGACGCAGACGCAGCAGCCCGGGGTGGACGACCTGGTTTACACCCAGGGGCATACGCCAGAGGGCGATCCCGTGGTGGGGCATAGCCCGGTGAAGCTGGTGACCATAGCGGCTGCTGGCTGCGTTATGAGCATGATAGGCCATGCGGCCCGGGTGCACGATTTTGATGTGGAGGGGATGTACACCCTGGTGTCGCACACCATGCACGCCAAGCCGGCGCGTATCGCCTCCGTAAGGCTAGAGATTCATATAGAGGGGAAAAGCCTTGGGGAGAAGGAGCGGAAGGTTATAGACCTGGCTGCGCGTAGCTGTCCGGTATTCGCATCCCTGAGCCCCGAGGTGGTGAAGGAGCTGGTATTTGTGTACTAAAGTGCTGGTTACTAGTTGGCGGGCTGCGGGGCAACAGGGGGGGCGGATTCCCCTTGGGTAGGCTGTCGGTTCGGTGTTGCGGTGATATTGCGTATCCCCTCCTGGCGCGGGCTGTGGGGATTGGAGGGCGATCTATAGTGCTATAGTGTAATGTGAAACGGTTTCGAAATAAACACGCGATAGTATGGTTATGTCGAAAGGTAATGAGATCCAGATAGCGGCGAACAATGTGAGCCTAATAGCCGCTGGCACAGAAATTCAGGGAGAGATAAGCTGCGCGGGCGATCTGCGTGTAGATGGCAAAGTGAACGGCACGCTCAATGCGCGGGGCAAGGTGGTGATAGGCGAGGCTGGCCGCGTGGAGGGCGAGGTGAATTGTAGGAATTGCGATATATCGGGCTACCTGAAAGGGAAGATTGGGGTACAGGAGCTCCTAGCGCTGAAATCGACAGCCAAGCTGAACGGGGATATTAGCACCAAGCGGCTTTCGATAGAGCCGGGCGGTATCTTCAGCGGGAATTGCGCCATGGGCGAGGATGCGCATACATCACCGCAGCCCGCTACTCCTGCCAAGTAGCCTACGGGCATCGCAGAGGGGGCGGCTGATTTTCATGCAGTGGCAGTTTGCGGCAGGCACTGGGCCGATGGGCTTTGGTGCTGGGGATATGCCGTAGCTGCTGCAAGGGTATTGGGGTAGAGGTTGGCTTTAGAGTTCGGCAGGTGCGCGGCGAGGCTTGGGCACAGGGGGTTAGCAATGTCTATTTTTAGCGAATTGTGGCGTGATGGCGGTTCGGCCTTTTAGCCCTGTGCGCTTTGGGGTGCAGGTGGGGGTGATACTTGCGGTGTCGGCGGTGCTGTGGTGGCTTGTGCTGCGCACGGGGTTGCTGGGCGGCTACTTTGGCTGGATGCCTGTGGTGCCGCTCTTTTTCCTTGCGATGGCAGTAGCCTCGGCGGTGCTGATGCGAGGCGTGCTGCGGGGAAACAGCTCGCGTATGGCCACCTACTTCACGGTGCTGGTGCTGGGGCGGCTGGTGCTCGATAGCGGTTGTATCGCGTTGGGCCTTTTCCTGTGGCCTACGCACCGTATAGCCTTCGTGGTGGTGGCGCTTTACTGCTATTTGGTGGCGCTACTCCTGACGGTGAGGTCGCTTATAAAGCCTTGAGAATCTCTAGGTAATCCGCAAATTCATATGTCAGTCCAAGGGAAGAGCAGGGTGGTTACAACCCACGTGCTGCAGACCATGAAGGATAGGGGCGAGCGGATATCGATGCTCACGGGGTATGATTACTCCATGGCCTCTCTACTCGACCAGGCGGGGGTGGATGTGATACTGGTGGGCGACTCGGCTGCCAACGTGGTGGCGGGGTTCCAGAGTACCCTCCCCATCACGCTCAACCAGATGATCTACCATGCCTCATCGGTGGTGCGGGCCGTGAAGCGGGCGCTCGTGGTGGTAGACATGCCCTTTGGCACCTACCAGGGCGATTCGCACCAGGCGTTGCAGTCGGCCATCCGCATAATGAAGGAGAGCGGGGCCGATGCTATCAAGCTGGAGGGGGGGAAGGAGGTGGTAGAGTCTGTGCAGCGTATCCTGTCTGCCGGCATCCCCGTGATGGGGCATCTGGGTCTTACCCCGCAGAGCATCAATAGGTTTGGAACTTACGTGGTGCGCGCCACCGAGGAGGAGGAGGCCGATAGGCTGGTAGACGATGCCCAGCTGCTGGAGGCCGAGGGCTGCTTTGCCATAGTGCTGGAGAAGATCCCGGCGAAGCTGGGACAGGAGGTGGCGCGTAAGCTACGGATACCGATTATCGGCATCGGGGCGGGCGGTGGTGTAGAT
>JABCOB020000217.1 GCA_013333835.2 Bacteroidia bacterium | reverse complement strand
CCTTCTACGCCATGATCGACTTCGATGGCGATAAGCAGTTCACCCGGAGCGATGATCCGAGCAAGAATGAGGTCTTCACCCTAAAGCAGCCGCACATCAAAAAGGAGCGTGAGGATCAGTACTATACGCAGGATTTTGACCTCGATATAGATCTGACAAAACGGAAGCTCGACTCCAAGCGGGCGGTGCGAATGCGTATAGCCCTCCTGAAGGATTCGCAGGCAGAGAATTTCTTTAAGAATCTTTCGCCGTTCGAGGAGGAGACCGATCCCTATAACCCGGCAAAGAAGAAGATTGTCTACCTAATGCAAGGGCAGTGTGTGGATATTACTGCCGATCTGCTCACCTCATCCTCTTCGTTTGGGTTTGATCTCAGCCTGCTCTCGATAAGCGGGTTGAAGCATGGAGCAGACCTCGGGGCTAGCGAATCCATCGGCATCAGGGTGAAGAATGTGGGGCATAATGTAGTGGCAAAGGGCACGGTGGCCGTAACCCTCGACGGTAAGCAGCTCGGGCTAGAGACCCTGGTGCTGAATCTACAGCCTGGCGAGGAGAAGGAGGTAACCCTGGCTACTAAACTCGATCTTAGCGCTGTGGGTGCGCACCGGGTAGAGGTTCGACTGGGTGATGATGATGACCTCTCGAACAATGCGCTGCAGCGTAGCGTGTACCATGCGCCAAAAGGGCAGGTGGCTAGCCTGTGGGCGTTGAAATTCCACGGCGACCCTGCCGAGATGCTCCGTATACCGACAGCCACCCTGGGCATAGAGAATTTTGACGAGAGGGCAATAACTATCGAAGGCTGGTTCTTCCACGAGAAGGTGCAGTTTGCCACCCTGTTCGATAGTTACGACCTCGCCGTCCGTTCCTACTCTGAACGCAGCTGGCGGCGCGATGCGCAGGGCAATCCGGTGCAGCTCCCCGAGAATGGGATCGGCATTAGCTTTGGCAATAAGAACTACCTCATCACCACCGAGGAGGGTGTGCTTCGTGTGGGCGAGTGGAACCACGTGGCCATAGTGGTGGATAAGCGCTCGAACCAAGATACGAAGGCGATAGACATTACCCTCTACGTGAATGGGGAAGAACCCCGGGTGATCGGGGCAGGCGAGGGCGAACCCTCGGTGAACAACCTGGTGGTGGGCAAGGGCTACACTGGGCAGGTGAAGATGATCCGTATATGGGAAGGACGCAGGAGTCTGGACTCCATACGGAAGACGATGTACAGCTCAGTGCGCAACACTTCGGGCGAATTGCCCAAAGACGCTATAGCCGAATTCCTCTTCAATGAGGGGAGCGGTGCTGCAGTGCTCTCAGGCGAGGTGCAAGCCGACCTGGTAAGCCCCCGGATAGTGGGCGGCGATGCCCAAGACCTCTGGGTATCGGCCAATAGGCTGATACATCAGGTGCAGGCAATGGATGGGCAAGAGATAACACTGGATTCTCGCTATGATGAGAGCACCCACACCGTAGAGGTTACTATGGCCTACGGGCAGGATTGTTTCGGTGTTAAGCATCCCGATCTGCTACCACGCTGGGGAGGAACGAACTTCTACTACAAAGGGCAGGAGTGGAGTAGGGCTACCGATGTGCAGTTCGACGAAACCACCCATAGCGCCCAGTTTGTGGCTAAGCGTGCTGGGCTCTTTGGACAGGATAGGGAAGAGGCCTTCACGGTGAAGCTAGTGCCCGATGCTGCTAAGGGGTGCGAGCTTCTCGAGCTGGCCATGCTCAAGGCCGACAATGACGACCTCAAGGTGAAGAGCGACTATAGCCTAGAGGTGAAGGGGCATGAGGTGATGCTGAAGCCCGAGCTTGAGAACCCCGCGGAGGCTAAGCCTAATGCTGTGGTTCGGTTGATGAAACTGAGCGAGGGTGCTACCGCCTGGCTACCTACGGGTGAGGGCGATAGCCTACGCCTAGAGGCAAATACGCCGGTCTCGCTAGATCTAACCTCGCCTAGGCTCATTAAGGTTTGGAGCGCCAACCAGCGTTTCAGCAACTACTACACCCTCCGTATGGGGCTAGCGCAGAGCATAGTGTGGGATGCTGCAAACCTCACCTACCCGCTAACCCGCGAGGCGCAGAAGCTGGAGGCTAAGGCTACTAGCGAACTCCCTGTGCGCTACCTGCTGCAAGACAATAGCTTGGCCACCATAGATCCCGATGGCTACGCTAACCTGCTAAAGGCGGGCAAGACCACCCTGTATGCCGATCAGCCAGGTAATGCCCTCTTTGCCCCAGCCCCCTCCAAGGCGGTTGACCTTACGGTGAAAAGGGCAAAAGTGGAGGCTATACCCACGGTGCCATCGATAGACGAGGGCGATCCTGTACCTGCCATTCACTTCACGCTGAAGGGGCTACTATTCGGTGAGAGCGAGCAGCAACTTGAAATCCCAGCCTACCAGATCTACCACCATGGCGCAACCGTTCCTGTAGATCTCACCAAGGAACAGCTCAAGGCTGGCGTGTATGATTTGAAGCCCACTGCAGGAACTCCCGCTGTGCTGGTGCGTGGCAACTACGAGGTGAAACTCTCTGATGGTACGCTTACCGTGAACGCCCCCAAGGCCAAAAAGCTCTCGGTAACAGTGAATGATGGCGAGGGGCAAAAGCTGGATGGCGCCACGGTGAAGGTGGCAGGCTTTACGCTAACCACCGCGAGCGGAAAGGTAGAGCTGCGCCTCCCCGCGAGCGACTACACCGTGGAGGCTAGCAAGGACGGGTACACTGCCGATAGCAAGAAGATAGCAATGACGGCAGATGCCGATGCATCGGTAGAGCTTACCCTTCGCAAGGCGGATATTACCCTTACCTACACGGCAGGGGAGCACGGATCGGTAATCGGCTACCTCTCCCAGAGGGTGGCTAAGGGCGATAATGGGCAGACTGTGGTTGCGGTGCCCGAGGAGAACTACATGTTCGACAAATGGGAAGATAAGCCAACCGAGAAGGCCGAGCGTACCGATATGAATGTGCAGGCCAATGTGGTGGCCAAGGCGCTTTTCAGGCCCGCGGAGTTCACGGTGCGCTATCTGCTAGATGCGGAGCTCGGCGAACTAGAGGGCCAGGCTGAGCAAACAGTACCCATCAATACATCTACTACCCCAGTTACGGTAAAGCCAAAGGCGGGGGTTGTATTCATGGGCTGGAGCGACGGCAAGATGGATTTGACCCGCCATGAGGAGGGTGTGAAGGGGAATCTTACCCTTACCGCGAGCCTATGCAGGCCATATGCTCTGCCCTACGTGGAGAACTTTGAGCGTCCTACGATGCCCGATTTCTGGCGTTCGGAGGATAAATCTCCCTTGGATAAGGGTAAGAAATCCAACGGTAAATTCCGCATTGTAGCTAAGGGAATGGCAGACTACGAGCTGCGGATAGAGCTTGACAAGCTGGTGCATTCGCAGGTTCATGCGGTGCTGCTCTCCCCCCCAATCGCTCTGGAGGGTGTAAGCAATGGGCTAACCCTGCGGTATAGGGCCAGCTGGAGCGGTAGCTACACGTGGCACGCTGACGAAAAGCAGGTGGGCTACCGGTTTGATGGGATGGGGAGCTGGACTTACGCCGATATGGAAGAGGATGGGAAACTCTCCCTGGAGAGCGCTGCGCTTGCAGGCAAGAAGTACGTGGAGTTCTGCTGGGAAATAAAGGTTCTAGAGGCCCCAGGGCTGCTCACTCCAGTATCGATAGATAACATCCTCGTTATAGAGGGTTCTAGCACGAGCAAGCAGGTGGTGCGCTACATAGCGGGCGACCATGGCAAGGTGAAGGTAGGCGATGATGCGCCAGAGGCTACCGCCACGCGCTTCGTGGAGCAGGGCAAGCTGATCACGGTGACCGCAGTGCCCGATGCCGAGTACAAGCTCTCCACCTGGAGCGATGGCAGCAAGGAGGTAACCCGTACCGATAGGGTAAAAACCGCTCTAACCCTCCAGGCATTCTTCGAGCCAGATAAGCAGCACTTCAAGCTATTCTACACTGCCGATGAGCACGGGCGTATAAAGGGTATGCCGCTGCAGGAAGTGGTGAAGGGTGAAGACGGGCGTACCGTGGTGGCAGAGCCCGAAGAGGCCAGCGCGGAGGATATTGAGAATGCGAAAAAGCAGGGGAAGGAACTCAAGAACTACGTGTTTAAGGGCTGGAGCGACGGTAGGACCGAGCAGGTGCGTATGGATAAGGATGTGCAGGCAGATCTGAATGTAACCGCGCACTTTGCTCCGGCTATTAATATTGTCTACGAGGCTAGCATAGGTGGCCGTGTGGTG
>JABCOB020000216.1 GCA_013333835.2 Bacteroidia bacterium | reverse complement strand
GGTAAGTAGAAGTGCTACGCACGCGGTGGTTAGGGCGCACGAACTCTGGGGAGGCAGCATGAATCTGCCATTCTATGACGATTTTAGCCGAGCAGTACCAGTGCCAAGTGCGGATTACTGGGCGAAATCGGAAGCGGTATCGTGTGGATTTTCTTGGGCAGTGCGCCCCCCCACAGTGGGTGTAGCAACCCTCGATGCGCTGGATGCCCACGGCCAACTATATGCTGGGGCAGGAGCTGCACAATTCCATGCCGATACGCTAGAGGGACGGCCGTTGAATCTGTCTGGGGGTACAGATACCTACCTCTCCTTCCTCTTTCAGCCGAGCGGTTGGGCTGAAATGGCCCCCGCATCTGGAGATTCGCTCCTGGTGGATTTCTACCAGCCCGATCTGGCAGAGTGGCGAACAGTGTGGCGGGCTTCTTTGGCGCCTACTCGGCGCAGCGTATCGCAGTATTTGCGCTCGGCTGGTGGAGACTTTGAGGAAAGCGTAACGGATGCTCCGAGTGCCTTTTCACAGTTCTTCAGGGCGATGATTCCCGTTGCGGCAAACTACTGTGCTGATGGATTCCGATTTCGTTTTCGGAATCTAGCATCGATTCCTGTGAACAGCGCAATGCCCAGTAGGGCGGGAAACACTGGGTATTGGCATATCGATCAGGTATATCTCAATACGCACCGTTCTCCGCAAGACACCACGCTTGACGATGTGGCCTGTACCTCGTTGCCCTCACTTCCCTTTACGCTCTATAGCACCATCCCAGCAGCGGCATTTGCCCAGCTTCTGGGGTCAAGGCCTGCCACCGAGATTTATGACTCGATATATTTTGACTACAGAAATTTTAGCCACGCGAAGAGACTCATTGGAAGGCGATTTGTGCTGTATAACCTTGTGAAGCGGGATAGCGTTCACAAATTTTCTGCCGGCGTTGAAAATTTACTCCCCTTTGCAGAGGCCCATTGCTCAAGGAAGTATAAGTTTGAATGGAGCTCTCTCATAGGCAATGAGATCAGCGTAGAGCTAACGGCTTTTATCGACAATGAAGATGCTCTGGAGAATACCCCCTTCCGCTGGAATGATACCGTGCGCACCAGATTCACCTACAGCAATGCGTATGGGTACGATGCGGGTAGCAGCCCCTCTATGGGATACGGTCTTGCAGGCAATGGAGCCGAGAGAGGCGCTGTAGCAGTGAAATTTACCCCCCTTGTGCCTACGACACTGAAGTCAATCCATCTGTGGTTCAATCAGATTAAAGATCCTAAAACACGCGCAGCTTTCAAGCTTACCGTGTGGACTGACCACAATGGGCAGCCGGGGCAAAAGGTTATTGAGGAGTTGGTTCAACCGCCTAGGGAGCTAGGGCAAATGGGAGTATTCCACGAGTATGAGCTTAAGACACCAGTGAAATTTGCCCGTCCTCTCTGGATCGGTTGGGTGCAAACCTCAGACGATGTGCTGAATGTGGGGTTTGATACTAATCCCACAGGGCAGCCTACCGTTAACATTAGAGTCGACGGCGTTTGGAGTCCCTCAGCCTTAACGGGTGTGCCCATGCTGAGGGCGGTGTGTGGCGAGGGCGATGGAATAGAACCGCCAGACGGACCCTTGGCTATAGAGGCTGGGAGTGTGAAGGTGGATGTTTCTCCTAACCCTGCAACAGATGCCATAAGGGTAACCTCCTCATTGGAGCCCGCAAAGTTCGCCCTCTACTCGCTTCATGGGCTAAGGGTTACAGAGTGGGAGAGGTGCGGAAGTAGCGTGGCAGTATCCACCTTGCCGCGCGGGCTCTACCTGGTGCGGGTGCAGGGTGATGATGGTCAAGCCGCTACTGTGAAGCTAGTGCTGGAGTAGGAAAAAGCGTATTTCTGCAGGTAGCCTAAAGGTAGATTTCTCCCTTTCTTGGCGAGGGGATGATCCTTTCACCGTCTATAGATTTCAGTTTGCTAAATGAACCGAAACTGCTGAAAGAATCACCATATGTAGGTCTTCTACAGCACTAGACTTTTCTTTTCAGCACGGTAGATAATGAACCTGCTACTTGGCGATTATCCTAGGATGTAGCAATGTAGCCTATTGCATCGGTTGGTTTTGCCGAGGTCTCTGAGCTCGCAATCAAATTCTAGAGGTTGAATGGAGGAAGCAAGCGAACTATCAGTCGATTCCGCCCCCGAGGGTTGCTATCTGCATACCGAACTCGTGGTGGATGCAGGGCAGACTGCCATCCGGATTGACCGCTTCCTCGCGGCGCGTTTAGAGAATGCAAGCCGAACCTTTGTGCAAAGGGCTATCGAGGCCGGGTGGGTGCAGGTGAATGGTACACCTGTAAAGGCCTCCTACAACGTAAAGCCTGGGGAGTTGATAGATGTCTATCAATCTGGTAGGCAGTACGATACCAAGATTGAACCTGAAGACATTCCGCTCGACATAGTGCATGAGGATGATGATCTCCTCATTGTCAATAAGCCAGCAGGCATGGTGGTACACCCAGGACACGGGCATTTCCACGGTACGCTGGTGAATGCGCTACTCTACTACTTGAGAGAGAATCCGCTGTTTGCAGAGGGGGGAATTCGCCCGGGGTTAGCGCACAGGATCGATAAAGACACCAGCGGGCTGATAGCTATAGGCAAGAGCGAGCGAACGCTTAGGAATTTGAGTTCCCAGTTCCTTAACAAAAGTGCCCACAGGGAGTATCTCGCCTTTGCCTGGGGTGGTTTTAATGCAGACCAGGGGACTATAGCGGGCAACCTAGGGCGAGATCCCTCCAATCGCCAACGGATGAAGGTCTTTCCAGACGGCAGTCAAGGGAAAGCAGCCATCACGCACTGGAGGGTTGAAGAGCGATTCTGCTACCTAACATTGCTGCGTTGCGAACTCGAAACTGGACGTATGCACCAGATACGGGCGCACATGCAATGGATAAATCACCCGCTATTCGGTGATGCACGGTATGGAGGCGACCAGATATTAAGGGGAGTAGAAACACCTGAATATCGCCAATTCGCCCAACGTGCATTGGCCATTTGCCCTCGGCAGGCTCTACATGCAGAGAAGCTGCACCTGAGGCATCCTGCCAGCGGGCAAGAAATGGAATTCTACGCGTCCCCACCAGCCGATTTTAGCCAGCTGTTAAACTATTGGCGCGGGTGGAAATCATGATAATGGGCATCTTGGGCTAACCGAGATGCCCGTTTTTTTTGATATTCTAGAGATCTCACATATCAGCAATCACCCACAGGGCTACCATTGTGCAGTGGTAGCCTTTTTTGGCAGTGGTAGGGTTTGATGCAGATGCTTGCTGAGTATGGAAAGATGCAACGGTACAGCGTGTTGCTTCGTTTAGGAGCGTTTCAGAGCCCTTGCTACAGAAAAAATCCTAGCCAAGCTGCCATGGGTAAGGCGAATAGCATGGCATCGAACCTGTCCAGAAATCCCCCGTGTCCAGGCAGGAAGTTGCCAGAATCCTTCACCCCCACGTGCCGCTTTAGCATAGATTCTACCAGGTCGCCCAGCACAGCCATTAGCCCCATAGCCAGGGGGATTACTATCAGATAGTTGCCGTAGCTAGACCCGAATGTAGGTATTAGCGCAAAGCCCACGACCATTGTTATCACCAAGCCTCCTACAAATCCCTCCCAGCTCTTCTTGGGCGAGATTCCAGGTGCTAGCTTATGTTTCCCCAGTAGACTTCCGATTACGAAAGCACCGATATCATTACACCAGATGAATATGAGGGGTAGCAGTATGCCCCAAGCCCCCCTCTCACCACGGAGTATCGGTAGGCTGGCAAAGGGCAGAGCTACGTAGATTATTCCGAGTAGAGTATTTGCCCACCTCTGCGCAAGATTCCCATGAGGCTTGTAAAGTTCTAGCAGCGGAATAGCTAGGAATAGCGTCAGTATAAGTATGCCCACAAATAGGTATGTAGACGGAATCCCAAAGATGAGTAGTGGAAATATCATCGGGGACGGGAACAGGAGGTTTGAGAACAGGAAGAGGCTCACCCCAGCCACAATGCCCACAAGCGGGCAGCTTTTTCCTTCCTCCTTTCGCCCGAGGAGAAGGTAGAATTCTAGCTGCGTAGCCACCTCCAGCGCCAGGAATAGCGGAGCTTCAAATCCGTTAATCACCGAGAGAACTATTACCGCCACGAAAAGAGCGCCGCTTAGCCCCCGAGCTATTAGATTCTTCATAGGGATCTCCTGTTTGGGGTAGATTTGATTCTTTCAGGTGTGGAATGCTGTGGATTAGACCGAATAGCTATCATTTTTCCTTAGAAACGCAGCGGGAGAACGGTTTGGTTTAGGTGCTGCCGAATCATCCGCAGATTTCCTGCCACGGGTTCTAAAACCTAGAAGGAATGTGCATTTCCATCAATTGACGATATCTTAAAGATCCTGGAATGCGT
>JABCOB020000215.1 GCA_013333835.2 Bacteroidia bacterium | reverse complement strand
GGTGGATAGGAATGGCAATGATGTGGCCGGCTTCCCCGTGAAGCTGGTGTCCGAAGCCGTAGCACCGCTTGCGGTTTTCGACTATGAGAATAGGCGAGACTACCGCTTGATGGTGGCTCTAGCCAACAGAACCGTAGGTGTATGGGATGCCAACGGGCGGCGGGTGGTAGGGTTCAACGCACGAACTGAAACCGCCCTTGTGGCAGAACCGGCACTCTACCAGCACGGGGGGAAAGATTTCATAGTGCTGTGCGATAGCAATCGCCTCTACCTGCTGAACCGTAGGGGAGAAGAACGGCTACGGCTCAAGCTACCCATCCGCCGGGCTGCCAACTCGACCCTAGGATTCTCTAGCCGTACCCCCACCCTCTACGTGGTAGGTGAGAACGGCTCGCTCCACACCGCCTCGTTGGCCGACGGCACCGTGAAATCGGTCTCGTTGGCAAGGTGGGGTGCTGGCGGTGCAAGCCTGCTTATCGACCTGAATGGCGACGGGGTACCCGAGGTGGTGGCTATCCAGGGCGACACTTTCTCCGTGCATAGTGTGGACGGCTCCGCCAAGGTTCGCCAACGGCTAGAGGCGGACATGGTGCCGCGTATTCAACCCTTCCATTTTGGCAGTACTGACTGGATGTTTGGGATTCTCGATGCCAACGCTAGGCGCGTGTGGCTGCTGAATGCCAAGGGCGATCCCTGCACTGGATTCCCCATTGAGGGGGGAACTCTCTTCTCTATAGGGCATCTCCAGGAAGGCGAAGGGCGGTTCAATCTGCTCACGGGCGGTGCGGGCGATTTGCTACTGAACTACGCGGTGGCCGAATAGGCAGATTCGTTCCCCTTCTGGGCTCCGCAACCGAAAATGCCCCTATGTACGCCGTATGTGGCGACAGTTCCCAACTTTTCCGATGCGGGAATCTAGAATAAACCGCTGCAAGACCCACACTAATGATGCGACACACCACGCCGTTTATGAAGGGTTTGCAGAGGTCTTGGTTTAGGGGAGTCAGCAGCGACTTCCCCATCCATCTGCCTGGAGAATAGAAAAAGCGGAAGGGGACATTAAGTCGTCCCCTTCCGCTTTTTACTGCTTGCCACCCTTGCTGGGCTGGGTGAATAGGATCTTCTCCCTATGCGCTTAGCCCTACAGGTTGGTTGTCTGCCGCTTCCCTACTTGATAATCACCACCAGGTAATGGGAGGCGCGCCAGAATTGCTTCCGGTCGATAATCACCACGCTCTCTATGGCCCCCCGTTCGTTCTTGATGATTTTGTAGCTCGACTCTGGGTGGGTGGTTACCATCTCTATGCCCTTGGTGGTGGCGAATATCGGGATGGTATCGGTGGTGGAAATGTCGATACGGGTGAAGTAGTCGGCATTGAAATCCTTGCGGAGCTCGTTGTTTTTGCCGATGCCGAGGAAACCGCCCGTGCGCGAGATGATGCCATTCTCTAGGAGCTCTTTCTGAGAACCGAAAGCGTACCACGCCTCATTCATGGAGGCTCTCTGCTGCTGCACCTGCTCAGAGAGCTGGAGGTTAGCCTGGCTGAGGGTGTCCATCACCAGGTTGAGCGAATCCATAGAGAAGTGGAGGGTCTGCAGGTTGAGCTTCAGGAGATTGATGGTAGAATCACGCTGCTCAAGCTGCCGTGTAGCATTCTGCAAGAGCTTCTCAAACTCTGTAACCTTCAGGTTCGACTGGCGGAGCTTTTTGCCCATGGAGGCTATCGTATTGCGGTTCTGCGCCATAATATCATTGATGGCTATGATATCTTGCGAGATCCGCTCGCGGTCATCGGCCTGTAGCTCTTCCTGCTTGGCGTTTTTCACCTCGCTCCCGATTTTCTGTTCCTTCTGGCGAATGAGGGCGAGGTTCTGCTCAATCTGGTTGAGGGACTCGAAGAACTCGTTGATTGTCTGATCCTTCTCCGCAGACTGCGCGTTCAGAGAGTCTACCGTAGCCTGTAGCGTTGCTATCTGCTCCAGCTCCGCACGGTTACACCCTACCAGGGCAATGCTGACCCCTAGGGCAAGAATCCAAAATAGACGTTTCATGTGATTTAGGTTTTTGTGGTTTCTTAAAGTGTGTAAAGCCAGCTATTTACTGGAGACTTCCACTCTGTATTGGAGGGGCTTAGGGCGTAACCCCGCTCAGCACGTAGTCCTCCATCGCGTGGTTGGTTATGCTATCTCTCAGGTATTGCTCTATCATAAGCCCTGCTATCGGAGCGGCCCATCGCCCGCCAAATCCCGCGTTCTCTATATACACCGCCAGCGCGATACGAGGGTGGTCTTTCGGCGCAAAGGCAGTCACGATGGAGTGGTCTTCACCGTATGGATTCTGCGCAGTGCCTGTTTTTCCACATACGTCTAGCCCATTCACGCGCGCCCTCCAGGCCGTAGGGCCAAGCCCAAAGTCGGCATTCACAGCCTGGTACATTCCCTCTACTATCGGGGCAAAAAAGGTTGAATCTATACTTAGCCTATGCTCTTGGACAGGTGGGTATATGGTATCCGCACCTACAATGTAACGTACCAAGTGGGGACGATAGTATTTCCCCCGATTGGCAATAACGCTCGCGAGGTTGGCCATTTGCAGTGGAGTAGAGCCCAATTCACCCTGCCCTATAGAGAGCGAAATCACTGTGAGAGAGTTCCAGCCACCCTTGTGGAAGTAGCTGTTGTAAAAGTCAGAAGTCGGTACAATGCCGTCCAGCTCACCCGGGAGATCTATGCCCAACCGATGCCCGAATCCGAAATCACGCACCTCGCCCCCCCAGTGCGTTAGGGCATTCTCTATGCCACCCTGCCGTCGGTTGTCGAGAATATTGCGAAACACATAGCAGAAGTAGGTGTTGCACGACATCCGAACCGCTGCGGTAATGCTGCCCGGGTAGGGATGTCCGTGGCACCCCACCCCCCTGCCCACGGGGTAGCGCCCAAAACATTGGTACCCCGTGCCCGGGAAAACCCCACCGTCGTTAAGCCCGATGAGGGCGTTCACCACCTTGAAGGTCGACCCCGGGGGGTAGAGCGCCATGGTGCTACGATTGAAGAGCGGTTTGAGTGAATCTTCGCTCAGTGCCTGGAAGTTTGCGGAACGGATACGCCCTACCAAGAGGTTAGGATCATACGAAGGGGCAGATACCATGGCGAGAACCTCCCCGTTAGTAGGGTCTAGAGCCACTATTGCGCCGCGTCGTCCCTGCATCAGATGCTCACCGTAGGCCTGAAGCG
>JABCOB020000214.1 GCA_013333835.2 Bacteroidia bacterium | reverse complement strand
CGCCACCATTCCCATACCATGCCTCCCACCTATATGGAGACCATCGGTTTTTATCGCGACGCGGCACGCCACGTCGCTACAAAGGCCAGAGAGCCAGCCGGGGGCACTCGAGGGTGGGCAGGCAACTCACGGCCTGCGGTATTTTTAGGGCGGGCACTCGCTGCGCTCGGCACCGCCCCTACCAAGAACGGGATAGCCAAGCTCGCCAATTGGTAGAAATGGGATTCTCGGGCGGGAAAGCGCGTAAGCGAGCGGCAATTTTCATCCCAGCGGGCGCAAAGAATATGGGTGGTAAAATACGAATTCCCCTACTTTTCCGTTATAGTGTAGGAATTCGTACCTTTGCCACACCCTACGTAGGTGGTACACCCTAGGCAGGGAAGGAGCATCAATACGGGTACGCTAATATTTCGATATGCGAATAGGGTACAGAGGGTTAGTGTGCATGCTGGCGGTATGGTTACTCGCCGGAGTGGGCTGCATGGAAGCTCAGGCACAGCAGAAAAACGCCAATTGGGACGTGGGGCTAGGTCTTGGATTGAGCGGATTTACGGGCGACCTGAATTTCGCCCCGCTCCCCCAAACCATCAGCGGGCATGCGCAGGGGTTGATACGCTACAATCTCAGCCCCATGTACGCCCTTCGGGCGGGTCTACAGGTAGGCGGGCTGAATGCAATCTACTATCCGGGGCGCTACTACCTGCCAGGGGGGCCTACGGGAAACAAGCGCTACTTCCACACCCCGATGCTGGCGGTAGACGCAGGGGTTGACATCCATTTCCTGCCGTTTGTCATCAATAGCCTTACGGGTGGGAAGGTGAACCCCAACGCCATGACTCCCTACGTAACGGCAGGGCTGGGCGGCATGGTGGTGTTCAACAACGGTGGCGGATTCTACATCCCCATGGGCGGCGGGGTGAAATTCGCGCTGTTCGACCGCTTTACGTTGGCTGGCGAACTCCGTTTCCTCAAGGGATTCTTTGACACTGCCGACCGCTATAAGAACTGGCCGAAGCCCACGAAAGGGCATCATCTGCACAACCAGGACTGGGTGTCGATGCTCACTGTCTCGCTCACCTACCGCTTCGTGGTAGAGGGGCATGTATGCCCTGCCTACCAGACTAAATAGCGGGGCGGCATTTAAAAGGTGCGGCGCGGATTTTAGAGGGTGAAATGTTTTTTTTAATCGCGGCGCGGTGTAAAAGCGCGACGCGGAGTTTTGGGAGCGCGACGCGGCACGCCACGTCGCTACGAAGATAGACGCAAAGGCGAAAGTCAGCCATTTGGGATTTTTCATCTGGAGTTTCCCCATTGGAAGAATAAGACCCAGCGGGCGGGGAAGACGGGTGCAACCGCTCGGCGTGTAGCCCACCCGCACAACAGTTTTCGGAATCATAACGATTGGCGTACCACATAGCGATGGCCCAGGACAATGGAAATACGCACGTACCCGCACACGTGGCGGTAGTGATGGATGGTAATGGGCGCTGGGCTCAGCAACGCGGTCTGCCGCGGAGCGAGGGGCACAGGAGCGGGGTGGCTGCCGTTCGGGAGACGGTACGTGCCGCCGTTGCATGTGGGGTTAGGTATCTCACCCTATACGCCTTTAGCACAGAGAATTGGAAAAGGCCGCCAGAGGAGGTAAACGGGCTCATGCAGCTGTTGGTAGAAAGTGCCGATACCTACCTACAGGAGTTCATAGATGGCGGGATACGTGTGGATACCATAGGTGATACCACTGCGCTCCCCCCACTGGTAGGAGGGGCTATAGCCCAGGTTCGGAAAATGACCCGCAGGGGGGAGAAACTCACGCTCATCATAGCGCTTAACTACGGTGGTCGTCCTGAGATCGTAAGGGCTGCTCGTGCCATAGCCGAGGCTGTGCTGGAGGGGCAAGCTCGGCCAGAGGAGATCGACGAAACCATGCTGACCCGGCATCTCTACACTGCTGGGATACCAGACCCCGACCTGCTCATACGCACGAGCGGAGAGCAGCGCCTGAGCAATTTCCTGCTGTGGCAGCTGGCCTACACCGAGTTCTACTTTACACAGAAGCTCTGGCCAGACTTCACGGGGGCTGATTTCCGGACTGCGCTCCAAGACTACGCGCAGCGTAAGCGACGATTTGGCGGGGTGTAGAGGCTACGACATAAGTGATTTTGGCATTTGCATTAATTTCTCTACCTTTGACGCGTTTTTACGCCTAGTGTAGGGCTCTTGGCTGAGCTTAGCTATAAATTATATATGCTTTTTAAACGGATGCGAATGGCTGTGAGAGCTCTAACCCTAGGGTTGGTGCTGCTGGTGCTTGGTATTGGACGTGCGATAGGGCAGGTAGAGGAGTTCTCATACGCTAACCCTCAGCGTTTTGTGGTGAAAGACATCACCGTGGAGGGTGTGCAGTACGGCGAGCCAGACGTAATAATCACCCTCTCAGGGCTGGCCAAGGGCGACACCATAGAGCTGCCCGGCAAACAGGTAACCGAGGCGGTGAAAAAGCTCACCAAGCAGAACCTCTTTTCTAAGGTCGAGATCGGGGTCTCGCACATTGAGGGCCAGTTTGTAACGCTCAACATTCAGCTTACCGAGCAGCCACGTATCTCCAGCATAGAGTACGAGGGGGCTAAGCGCAGTGCCAAGGATGACCTAAAGGCCAAAGTGAGTCTCCGCATAGGCCAGCAGGCCGCGCCAAGCACGCTTGATGCCGCCACCCGTGTAATACGGAAGTACTACTTGGATAAGGGGTACTACAACGTGAAGGTGGAGGTACGGCAAACCCCCGATACGCTCATGGCCAATGCTACCCGCGTAACCTTTGTGGTGGATAGGGGCAAGAAGGTGAAGGTTAAAACCATAGAGTTTGAGGGTAATAATGCCTTTAAGGCGAAAAAACTCCGCTGGAAGGGCTTTAAGGATACCAAACGGCTGCTGTGGTACAATTTCTTCCGGAGTGCCAAGTTTGTGGAGAGCAAGTATAAGGCTGACCTCGACCACCTTATAGCCTACTACAACAAGCACGGCTACCGCGATGCTGAGGTGGTATGGGATTCGGTATACCGCATATCGCAGAACCGGTTGGGGATCAAGGTGGGCATTAAGGAGGGACCTCAGTACCACGTGCGAGACATTACTTGGGTGGGAAATACGGTCTACCCTGCCGAGACGCTAACCAAACTTCTGGGATTCAAGAAGGGCGATATCTACGACCAAGAACTGCTCGACAAGCGCCTCTACACTGACGAGAATTCTATACTGACGCTCCACCAGGATGAGGGCTACCTATTCTTCAACATAACGGCGGTGGAGACGGATGTGGAGAACGATTCGGTGTCGTTAGAGATGCGCATGTTCGAGGGGCCTCAAGCCACTATAAACCAGGTAACCATAGCGGGCAACACGCGCACCAATGAGCATGTGATAAGGCGTGAGCTTCGTACCATGCCGGGCGAACTCTTCAGCCGAACCAACATTATCCGCTCGATACGTGAGCTCGCAAACCTGCAGTACTTCAACCCTGAGACGCTCGGGGTGAACCCTGTGCCCAATGCGCAGAACGGGACGGTGGACATCGGATTCACAGTGGAGGAAAAGAGCAATGACCAGCTACAGCTCAGCGGCGGCTGGGGAGGCGGCATGTTCGTGGGCACCGTGGGGGTGAAATTCGGCAACTTCAGCGTGCGGCGAATATTCGATCCCAAGGCTTGGCGTCCAGTACCCACGGGCGATGGGCAGTCGCTCACCATCTCTGGCTCTACCAATGGTACGCAGTATAGGGCGCTGAATGTCTCATTCACAGAACCCTGGCTAGGGGGCAAAAAACCAACAAGCCTAACGCTGTCGTTCAACCATTCGGTGTATGACTACAGTGGTTACATCTGGAATCCTAGCAACGACTACTTCAAGGTAACAGGGGGCTCTATAGGGCTGGGCACTCGGCTGAAATGGCCAGACGATTTCTTCACCATCTACGGGATGCTGAGCTTCCAGAACTATCTGCTGCGGGATTGGAAGCAGGATTTCCTCTTCACGAACGGGCAGTCGAACAATTTCTACCTACAGCTCACCCTAGGGCGTAATTCGCAGGATCAGCTCATCTACCCCCGTAGCGGGTCGAACTTCTCCATCACGGCGCAGCTCACGCCTCCCTACTCGTTCTTCAACGGCAAGGATTACAGCAACCCGAATATGACGGCGCAGGAGCGGTACCGCTGGGTGGAGTACCATAAGTGGACGGCCCGCGCCCAATGGTTCACTGCGCTTGCTGGCGACCTGGTGTTGCACCTGAACGCTCAGTTTGGCTACCTAGGCATGTACAATCCCAAAGTGGGCTACTCTCCCTTCGAGGGTTTCGACCTTGGGGGCGATGGCCTCTCGGGCTACAACTTTATCTACGGACGTGAGACGATAGGCCTGCGCGGCTACTCTAATGGCTCGCTAACACCCCAGCTGGGGGCTGGCATCCGCATGGGCAATGTGTATGACAAGTTCACCATGGAGCTCCGCTACCCGATAGTGCTCAAGCCGCAGTCTAGCATCTACGTACAGGTGTTCGGCGAGGCTGGAAATGCGTGGTACGAGCTCAATGAATTCAACCCCTTCCAGGTACACCGCTCAGTGGGTGCGGGTTTCAGGGTATTTCTACCATTCCTAGGGATGCTGGGATTCGATATTGGCTATGGATTCGACCCCGTGCCAGGAAACCCCGATGCCAACCGTTGGCAGCCACATTTCATCATAGGGCAGCAGTTCTAGTTTTGGCGGAACTCTCCTGGCTGCAATCGGTAATAAACACTGCGCAATCACAATTCTAGGCACTCGACGCTAATAGTTCACAATCAGCATCATTAAACTAGAACCCAGGGTGTCGGTCGGTTCTAAAAAACTCGTTGGCTATGAAGGCAAAAATCATGGTGGTAGCGGCGCTGGTGATGCTGCCGCTGCTGGGGTTTGGGCAGAAATTCGCATTTGTAGATACGGAGTACATCCTCAACAAGATCGCGAGCTACAAAAGCGCTCGTGAGCAGGTAGACAAGCTCTCCAAGCAGTACCAGAGCGAGGTGGAGCAGGGATACGCTGACGTGGAGAAAATGGTGAAAGACTACCAGAGCGAGCAGGTACTCCTTACCCCCGAAATGCGGCAGAAGAAGCAACAACAGATACTGGATGCCGAGAAAAAGGTGAAGGATCTACAGGAGAAGTACTTCGGGCGTGAGGGTGCGCTGCAAAAGAAGCAGGAAGAGCTGATAAAACCTATTCAAGACCAGGTGTACCAAGCTGTAAAGGACGTAGCCACTGAGGGTGGATACGCTGCAATTATCGATGTGGCGGCCAGCGGTGCGGTACTCTACAGCAGCCCTCGGTATGACAAGAGCGACGAGGTGCTGAAACGAATGGGCTACTAATGCAATCAATGGTGAATTAGATAACGTAAGAGTTCGGAGATGAAGAAAGTAGCAGTTTTACTGGGAGCTCTGGTAGCAGCCCTATTCACGGGCTTAGCTGCGCAGGGGCAAAACCTGAAGTTTGCGCACATCGATACGCAGGCACTCATCGCCTCTATGCCAGAGCGCGATTCGGCCATGACCAAGCTCAAGGCCTTTGAGCAAGACCTCATGGAGCAGATGGATCAGCTACAGGTGGAGGTGAACAAAAAGTACCAAGATTACCTCCAGAAGCGCGATGGTTTCACCCCCTCGGTTCGCGAATCGAAGGAGAAGGAACTCACCGAACTGCAGCAGAGGCTACAAGAATTCCAAAGCGCTGCGCAGCGTGATTTCAACGACATGCAGAGCAAGCTCATGCAGCCCATAATAGAGCGTGCGCATACCGCTATAGAGAAGGTGGGGAAAGCGGGCGGATATATCTACGTGCTAGACAAGAGCCTAGGGTCGATACTCTACAATTCTGACCAGAGCGTGGATCTACTCCCAGAGGTGCAGAAGGAGCTGGGGATAAAGGCAAAGGCTGAGAAGGTAGAGAAGACCGGGGAGAAGAAGAAATAAATAGGGATCCCGCATTGGTGGGGGAGAGGTAGGGCTGTTCCCTCCTCTTCTTTGCCCTCTGGTAAGGATAGAAAAAGCCCACCTACAGGGAACTGTAGGTGGGCTTTTTGCATTATACATAAAGGGACGCAGCACGCCACGTCGCGACGAAAGCCGGGGGTAGAATCCTCAAATTCTTCATCGCGACGCGGCACGCCACGTCGCTACTAAAGCAGGGGGCAGAATTCTCAAATTCTTTATCGTGGTGCGGTGTACCGCGTTGCGATAAAGTTCTTTGGTGGAGTATTCTAGGCTCAGGGCTATTCCCCATCCTGCATGTTCACATCCTGCTAACTTCGCGGTGGAATTGAGGATGTTCTTTGAGTTTTCGCCCGCAGAGAGTGGCTATAGCTGCACCGAAACCTGCTGAGATTCGCTAACTTGGCTAGTATCGTTACGCCTTGAACGTTGCCATTGCTCTATAAAAAACAGCAGGTCGTCCACAATCTCTTTGGCTGCCTTGGAGCTGCTGACCATGTGGAATAATGTGCGCTTTTTCCCATTCTCCAGCTGAACGACAATGTCTGTTCCCGAATGGATAAGCCCGTACATCATGTGCCTGATCCGTGTGAACTGCTCTATGCTGCTAAACGGGGTAGTGGCACTGAAAAGCCCAAAGTAGGAATGGGTAATAGAGCCAGACTGCAGGTCGACTTCTACTCTCTCTGCGAATGACCCCAGATTGACCGACAAGCCGATCACTACGGCTAGAACGACTACATACATTGCTCCAGACTCGGTCTCTAGATACCTAAATCCCAGGAATGCCATCACTAGTATCACGGCAAGGGCAACGGCGGCCCCCAGGCGGATACGCCTCCATCGATAGATATATTCTCCTCGCTGTTCAAACCGACTCAGCATGGTGGGTGTAAATGGTCGGGATACCTCCTCGCTCTGTGTACTGCTCGCCCTGCTCAGATCTTCTGTTTCGCTGCACGCAGTAACGAATGCTGCAAGCTCGTCTGCAACCTGTTGGGATGCCTGGGCTGTCCGTAAGCTCGGATAGATGGTAACAACTCCTCCGCCATCAATATCAGCCACCACGCTATAATCGGTAAGCAATCCCAGTGCCTGATGACGGCAGACCCGAAAGGCCTTCACCTTGTTCATAAGTAGCGAAATCCAAGTCCCAGGGTTGGGAATAGAGATGGTGTGCTGCTGGAGATCAACCTTTACCCGTGGTGAAAAGATCCGCAGGATAACGAAAACAAAGAATGCTACAAACAGGAGCATGATAAGCGTGATGGGGAGGATTATATGGCTAAATACCTCCCGGTCATCAATCGAAAAAAAGAATATCCCCAAGGACAGCACCGTAAAGAGCAGCAATGCGAACAGAAGCATTGATAGGGAGGGTGTACGTTTGGGGCCTTGATAGATGGAGGTGCCTATCTGCCTAAAATGGATGAATTGCATAGCTGATTGAGGTTTTTCTCTAACTGACCAAAATTAAGGAGGTGACAACAGGCGAATTCGCACAAAAAATGCCAACCGGTTTTCTCCGATTGGCACTGAACTGATTAGTGATCCAGCTGGGACTTGAACCCAGGGCCCCATCCTTAAAAGGGATGTGCTCTACCGGCTGAGCTACTGGATCAAAACCGTACCCGTGCTGACCTTATGGCCAACCCTCGCTCCCTAAAAACAGCGCAAAGGTAATGCTTTTCTTTAAGATGGCAAATCCTGGGCAATAAACTTGCCAGCTGCGCTGTGCCACTCCAACCACATGCTGTGGGCTATCCTGGTTGGAAGGGATTCTCCTGCGTAAAATCTGGGGTGTAGTGCCCGATGCTGTCGAGCTGCTGGAGCCAGCCCAGGTGAAATCCCAGCGAGTAGAAGAACTCCACAGCTTGCTGGTACTCCTCGGCGGTGAGCGCGCGTCCGAGTTGGCGGTAGTTGGCCATGCGCTCTGTAGGGCTATATTGGCTCAAGAGCGACATGTAGATGTCTGCCCCGAACTCCATACGGAGGTTGAGCAGGGCAGCCCGTGTGTTCTCTAGCTCGCCAGGCAGCACGAGGTGACGGACGATAACTCCCCTTGTGGCTCTTCCCTCTGAGTTGAATACCAGTTCTTTACCCACTTGCCCGATCATGGTGGCTATGGCTTCTAGGGCCGCATCGGGATAATTACGCACGCCAGAGAGCATATGGGCTAGATCATAGCTACCATACTTATAATCTGGTAGATAGATATCCACGTAGCCAGCCAGGCTCTCTAGTGCCTCTGGGGTATCGTAGGCACTGGTATTGTAGATTATGGTGGGGTGGTATCCGAGCTGGTGTAGACTGTCGATGAGCATTCTGCACCAGGGAATGTAGGGGGTAGGGGAAACTAGTCCAACCGATTGGCAACCAGCCTTCAGCGATTCTATCACGTGTGTCGTGGCCCATTCTAATGAACGGGCAGCACCGAGTAAGGGGGTGGTATTATCGCTAATCTGGAAGTTCTGGCAAAAACGGCACTGTAGGTTGCAGTGGCTGAAGAAGATATTGCACACGCCAGCCGCATTGGCAAGCACGGGTTCTTCGCCGTGGTGGGTTCCGATGTGCGCAATGTAGAGCCCCTCGGGTATACTGCATTGGCCTAGGGTTATGCTCCTATTCACCCCGCAATGGTGGCTGCAGAGATGGCAGGATGCTGTAAGGATAGGTGTGGGCATTGACGCGCGATTTTCCGCAGCAAAGGTAGCCGAAAATGGGGAGAAAATTTTTAACGGTATATTGGGATTCTCCGCAAAAGACCCACAAAGGAGTGGCGTAGCGAGTAGCACCCTTCTCCCAGTGGCGTGTCCCATCTAGCTCAAATGGGGTATACAGCTCTGGGATAGTGCCTTTTTCAACCTTCACCAGTTGGGGTGGCGGCACGAAGCCGTAGCTGGAAATCTGAAAGCACATTCATGTAGTTCACGAATGCCGCGTAGGGTGTCTCGTAGGGATTGAAGTATTTGTGCACATCGCCATCGGAGAACCACTTGGTACACATGTAGTAGAAATGGTCTGAGGTCTGAAGGTAGAGGTAGTCTCGCTGGAGGTCATCATCGTTGGTTTTCTGCACCATGGGTGCTAGCTCATTGAGGTTACGGAAGGCCTCGTTTTGCAGGTCGTTACCCAGCCAGGCGCTTAGGTCTCGCTCCTCGTCGGCCCAGCTGATGGGGTACGGGACGTGTAGAGCGCCCACCGATTGGTGCGAGGCAACCACGCCTACAGGTGTCTGGAAGCCGAAGTCAGTATGCGTGAATATGGCATTTGGGAGCGCGCGCAGGAAGTCAAAGATTCCTGTTTCAGCCCATTGGTGCTCGCCAAAGGTCTCGTAGTCCATGAAGAGGTTCACCATCTCATCGCGCGGTGGAAGGGCGCTGAGCCATTGGGCGAATTTTTCGGCTGTGAGCGGCCATCCGTTCCACCCTCTATTGGAGAACCGGAAGGCGATATCGTCAGAGAGCTGGTAGTTTTTCAATAGGAGTTTGAGCTTGGGCTCTATGGGGTTGTGATATAGGTAGTTCGGGCTCTTCCATCCCAGTACCTGCTTGGCCCCTTCGGTGAGCATCTGGGTATAGCCGAGAGCTGCCACCCGCGCACCAATGAGGTCAGAGTAGATGAGCTCGGTGTTGCGGAATGTTTGGGGATCCTGCCCGAAGAGCTCCTGGATACGTGCGTGCTGGCGCTTCACGCTCCGTTCGAATTCATCGCCCTCGCAGAGTGCAGCTAGTGAATGGGGGTAGGTTTCGGCCAGAAACTCCACGCCGCCCGATTGTGCCAATCGTTGGAATGAGCTCAGCACATCTGGCGCATAGCGTTCAAACTGGTCGAGGCAGACCCCTGATATGGAGAAGGCCACCTTGAATCGGTCTCCGTAGTGTTCTATAAGCTCCAGGAGAATCTCGTTGGTGGGAAGGTAGCATTTATCGGCCACCTTGCGCATAATGCCTTGGTTGGCAGCCTCATCGTAGTAGTTGTGCTGTAGTCCAATATCGAAGAACCGATAGCGACGTAGCCGGAATGGCTGGTGGACCTGGAAGTAAAAGCAGATGGTACGCATGGGAATATGGAGTTTTAAGGATTTGTGCTGATATAGGGAGCGTGGTGAATGTAGTGACTTATTGGCCTAGTAGATCCTGGTAGATTTGCTTAATGTGGAGTGCGGCAGAGTCCCACTTGAGCGCAATCACCTCCTGCTGGCCATACCGTTTGAAGAATTCGGCGAGCGCAGGGTAATGGAGGAGGCCGTATATGGCATCGGCCATGGCATCAATATCCCAGAAATTGATTTTGATAGCATACCGCAATACCTCGGCCACCCCACTCTGCTTGGAGATGATGACGGGCACAAGATTTCGCATCGCCTCTAGGGGTGTTATACCGAAGGGCTCTGATACCGAGGGCATCACGTATACATCGCTCATTCTGTACATGCGGTCGACTTCGGCACCTCGCAGGAAGCCGGCGAAGTGGAATCGGTCGGCAATGCCCAGTTGGGCTACTCGGAGGATCATTCGGTGGAGCATATCGCCGCTGCCAGCCATTACGAAACGGACGTTGCCGTCATGCTGTAGCACGCGGTGGGCTGCCTCTACGAAGTAGTCTGGCCCTTTTTGGAATGTGATGCGCCCCAGGAAGGTCACCACCTTCTCCGGGTAGGGTGGGGTAATGTGGTCGTAGAGGTTGTCTGCAGTGAAATCTACGGCGTTATGGATTGCGATGACCTTCTTTGGGTCGATTCCGTATCGGTTGATTACAGTATCGCGGGTACGGTAGCTCACGGCAATGATCTTGTCGGCGCCGTGGAGCCCCTGCCGCTCAATATCGTACACGGCTTGGTTTACGTGTTCGCCGCTACGGTCGAACTCTGTGGCATGGATGTGTACCACCAGCGGCTTTCCTGTGATACGCTTGGCGGCTAGCCCAGCAAGGTAGGTGAGCCAGTCATGCGCATGAATGATGTCAAACTCCTGCTGGCGTGCAATGGCCGCGGCAACGAGGGCATAACGGGCTACCTCGTCCATGAGGCTGGGTCCGTAACTTCCGCTGAATCTGAACTGCTGGCTGGCCCAGTGCGAAATGGTGAATTGACTGGTGGAGGGGGTGGTGTGGAGTGTTTCCACATCGATGGCGCTGAGGTAGGGCATAAGGTAGGAATCTACAGCGATGAGCGAGAGCATGCCGCGTAGCTCCTGGAGGTCGGTGTAGCCGAGCCGCAGGCCGACATCCTCGGCAGAGAGCATGCGCATGCACCCTTCGCCCTCGCCCCCGAAGAGCTTGGGGAGTACGAAGGTAACGTCTACCCCCTGGTGTAGGAGGCCTCTTGTGAGGCCTTGGCAGGCAGTGCCTAATCCGCCAGCTATATGTGGTGGAAATTCCCACCCGAACATTAGAACACGCATGTTATCTAGAGCATCTCCTTTCTTTAAATTTTAAGGTTTATGATAGGCCTGTGTATTGATCTGCAGTGACAGTGTGCACGCCAGCTGTGGGGTCGTAATCATGGGGACCTCTTGGCTTGTGTGCGGCAAACTTGTCGCCCTTACAATGATGTACATTGGAGTACGGGATTCTACGCTGTGTCTGGGCAAGCCGTATATTTTTTCGTGTTGATAGTTTTTGCGGATTAACTGGTTATCGTTTTGGTTGCGCTCATTGAATTTACTACATATATTTGCCCATCAGTTCCATAGCGGCGGCTACGCTCCATGCTTGGGCTATGGCTCCGCCTGGTGTGTGGGGAGGGTCACCAT
This sequence comes from Bacteroidia bacterium, assembly GCA_013333835.2. GTDB lineage: Bacteria > Bacteroidota > Bacteroidia > Bacteroidales > CAJPTX01 > Bacteroides_D. The sequence continues at coordinate 10,959 of JABCOB020000214.1, read as the reverse complement.
CGTAGACTTCGCCTAGAGTACCCAGGCCGCAGCGGTGCATTTCTCGCTCTAGGGCTGTGAGTACCTCGTGGGCGATGCGCGTGGCCTCTTCCTTGCCACGAACACGTTCTACCGCTGCCACATATGGGGCTATGAGCCAAGTCCATATAGTACCTTGATGGTAGGAGCGATCTCGCTCGGGTTCGCTTCCCTCGTATCGTCCGTGGTAGGCTGGATTTTTAGGCGACAGGGTGCGTAGTCCGAGAGGGGTATAGAGATCTTGCTCGCAGGTGGCGAGAACCTGTATCTGGATGGTTTGAGGTAGAGGAGAGTAGGGTAGTGAAACGGCCAGTATCTGGTTTGGCCTTATAGAGGTGTGGAGGCCAGCCTCATCTACCACATCGGAAAGGTAGCCCTGCGGGAGGACGAATGTGTTGCAAAAGCTCTCTGCAACCCTTTCGGGTTCGCTGGCGAGCAGCTTGAGAAGTTGGCGTGAAGCCATTCTCTCGCACATCTCTCGCATGAAGCAGAGGGCATTGTACCAAAGAGCATTGATTTCTACGGGGTAGCCGATGCGTGGGGTTACCGCCTCCCCGTGAACAATGGCATCCATCCAGGTAAGCGCGTAGCCTCGTTCGCCAGCCCATATTAGGCCGTTCGCATCTCGCCGTATGCCATAGGGTAGCCCCGTGCCTCGGAGGAATTTTTCGAGGATAGCACGGAGTTGTTTCCCCCACAGCTCCCAGGCGCGCTGATGGTCGCCTGTGGCCGTACAGTAGGCCTGGACAGTGGCGAAGAGCCATAGAGGGGCATCCACACTGTTGAAGGCTGGGTTGGCAGCACCGCCCATATTCGGGAGGAAGCCGTCCTTAGCCTCCGCAAGGAGAGAGGTAAGTGCCCGTTCAAATGTGCCTATTGCGCCTGTAGTGAGGGTTAGCCCAGGGAGTGCTATGAGCGTATCGCGTCCCCAGCGTCCGAACCAAGGATAGCCAGCCTCTACCTCAATGCGTCGCCCACGGTCTGCTATGAATTGGCCAGCCGCCGCCTCTAGGGTGGTGCGGAAGTCTACTCTTGGTGGGCGTAGCTGTAGCTCACGGTTGAACTCTGCACTTAAGCGACGGGGTTCTACCTTATGCGTGCAAACCGAGAAGATGGCTGGAGTGCCTGGGCGCAGCGTGAGTTCAAAGTACCCTGGAACCATGAGATCTTCGTGTCCATCGTACCCTCTGGCCAGCTCTACAGGGTACTCGATGTTGTAGTACCAATCGGGAGCGTGCACATAGTCACTCGCAAGGTTGGTCTGGAGGTGGAGGGTGGGAAAGCCAGGGTAGAGGCGTATGCTAATGCCATTCGGTATCGGTTGGCAACGGGTATCTGCCGCTAGGTTGGCATGGCAGAGCTGGTGGGCGTTGCGGAATGCTAGGAATGGAGATACGCGTAGCTGTACAGAGGATTCGGCCTCTAGGAGCGTGTAGCGTACCAGCAGGTGTTCTTGGGTGTGGGGGAATAGGAGTTCTTTCTTGAGAACCACACCTCCTACCCGATATATGAAGGTGGGTGTTCCGCTGATGGTGAAGTACTCTAGGTATTTATGCCCGCGAGGATCGTAAGTGCCGGGGTAGCGACGTACACTGAGATTGAATGGCTTTCCATGGATAGTGAGCCGCTCGTCGAGCGTGGAGAGGAGTACGTGTCGCTCTCCCCCAAAATGCTCTAGAGGCAGCACCATGAGCCCGTGGTACTTGCGGGTGTTGCAGAGGGCGGCAGTGGTACACATATAGCCGCCGCTGTGGTTTGTGCTGAGAAACTCACACCCTAGGGCTTGGGCGAGATTCACCAGCTCGGGCTGCGTGAGGTGGATGTAATCTTCATGTGGCGTATTCATGGCGGCTTATTTAGTTGGTATAAAGATAGGCATAATTCTTTGAATGATAGCAATGTTTTATGAAAAAAGTTGCGAGTTTTATCGCCAGCAGGGTAAATGCGTGCGATGGGAGAGTTTAAGAATGTTGTATACAACTGATTATAAGTTTGTTAATTTAAAACAGAAAGACCGTAACAAATGGGAAAATTCAGAGTGCCAGAAAATGGGTATCTTCGCGGAGAAAACGGCTTGATGAAGGGGTCACGGTTACGCTCGTTGTGCATACTTCCATGAAGGGCATCCATCCTATAGGTGTGTTCGATTCGGGTTCAGGTGGGCTTACGGTGCTGGCTAGGCTAATGGCGGTCATGCCCTCTACGCCATTCTGCTACTTTGCCGATGCGGCTTGGTGTCCGTATGGTCCGCGCTCGGTGGACGAGGTGCGAATGCGGGTTGTGCGTGCCGTGGAGTACCTGCAAGGACTAGGATGCTGCATGGTGGTAGTGGCGTGTAATACGGCAACTGCAATGGCGATAGCACAGCTGCGGGCGGACTTCATGATACCCTTCGTGGGGATGGAGCCGGCGGTGAAACCTGCCGCGATCCAAAGCCAGACAGGATTGATAGGGGTGCTGGCAACTCGCGGTACGCTAGAGGGGGAAATATTTCAGCAGGCTGCAGAACTCTACTCCACGCATGCCGAAATACTATACGCAGAGGGTAAAGGGCTGGTGGAACTCGTGGAGCAAGGAGTTTACGATGGTCCAGAGGTGCGTAAAAGGCTATCTGAACTGATAGATCCCCTGGTGCAGAAAGGGATTGACCATCTGGTGCTAGGTTGCACTCATTATCCATTCCTTGCTGGGGCGTTGCGGGCGATACTTCCCTCTGGGGTGGCCATAGTGGATCCTGCACCTGCGGTGGCGCTGCAGGCCAAGAGGGTGCGGGAGAGTTTTTGCCCGTGGCTAAGGAATCCACAGGTAGGCGGGATGGGGGGGATTCGTCTTTTCTCATCGGCTGCACATGGCAATCTACCGGGGCAATTCGCATTTTTTCTCGATAGTATCGGTCTAAAATACTCCATTCATCAAGTTGTATATGGTGTGGAAATATAGATCTCCCCACGCTGATTAGCAATGGATTCCCAGCGTTAGGAATCGAAATCTTCGTCAAAAGTATTGTACGTTTCTTTGATTTGTGTATTTCAATTTGGAGAAAAGAGCTTACCTTTGCCGTTGGTTTTGAGAATATGGTTTTACCAAAAATAAAAAATACCAATGGTGAAGACGATGAAGGCTTTGTATGGATTTGGGCTGGCGATGCTGGCTGCGGGTGCGCTGCTATCTAGCTGCAGCAAGGCTGTGAACTCTGAGGCTAAGCTAGATGATCAGGGGCGCGGCACAGTGCTGCTGAGCTTGGCTATTGATGATAACCAATTCAAGAAGGGGCAAGCAGCTAAGGAACATGCCGACTACACCTACCCAGGTGTGCCAGAGATTACGGTAACGGCAGTGGTGAAGAATCCCGAGAGTCTTGGGGCTGGAAAGGAACAAAAACTTGCCCCTAAGCTGGTAACTATATCGGGTATCGATGCTAGCCTAGAGCTCCCCGTTGGCCCTAGCGGTACAACCTACGAGATCTCGTTCCCCACGGTGATTGCAAAGTACACCGAAGTAAAGGCCGACGGCTCTGAGGGTAGCAGCTACGATGCAACCTACAAGTACAACGGTGGAACTCCCCTTACGGTGAGCATCCTTCCTGGGCAAATACAGCACTTCCAGGTTAAGTACGAAAAGGAGGGCAGAGCTAACCAGGTGATTCCTGGCAATTAGAACTTGCTCTTCAGCGAATAATATTCATTAGACCTTACACGAAAGCGCGATGAAGAAGCTAATGTTACTGCTGGTGCTAGCCCTAACATGTGGTGGCTACGCCTACTCGCAGACTTCGGGGAGCGAGGCCATGTCGGGTGAACGGTCTGGGTATCTTCCCAAGACGGGCGATATCGGCGTTGGTATTGCTGCCGACCCGATCCTAGACTACATAGGCAATATGTTCAACGGCAACACGAGCAACAAGTCGAAGGATTGGTGGCCAAAGGAGCAGACGGTGTACCTCCGCTACTTCCTGTTCGACGACCAGGCTGTTCGTCTGCGCCTCAACGTCAAGTCTGACACCAAGAGCTACAACTACGAGGTGCAAGACGATGCGGCAAAGCTCTTGAATCCGCTATCTAACAAGACGGTGGAGGACAAGATGGTTCGCTACGAGAACAAATACACTCTCGCGGGAGGCTACCAGTTCTTCCGCGGGCAAGGACGGCTACGGGGTTTCTACGGTGGCGACTTTGAGTATAGCTACAACAAGCTCTCACGCGAGTTCACCTACGGGAACAAGATGAATGCGGTAAACCCAACGCCAACCTCGACCGATAAGTTCGACGAAGCCACGGCCTCCAGTGGCCCTATGGGCGATCGTCCACTTACGGTGAAGGGTGTCTCTCAGCATACTCTAGGGCTGGTGGCCTTCACTGGAGCAGAGTTCTACTTCTACAAGCAGGCCTGTATAGGTTTTGAGGTTGGGCTGAAGCTCAAGGCTGAAATTGCCAACAAGGGCTACACCACGCACGAAACGATGATAGGTTCTACCTATAATAAACTCACGAAGAATACTGCGCCGGAAAGGACTACTAGCGGGTTCACTATGGGGACGAGCATCCCAGAAACCTACGGGAACTTCTACGTGGTATTCCATTTCTAGCGATTTTTTGAGCTAAAGAAGAGGAGGGGGGCTGAGGCCTCCCTCTTTTTTTGTATCTTAGGGATACCGAGAGCAGGGTTGTCTATAAGCATCGAAAATCACCTCTTGCAATGCAGTTCGCCTGGTCGCTCTAAGAGTCAGCGAGAGCCCATAGCAAAACACAATTAAACGATATGGCAAGCCGATTCGAATCGGCCTTAGATAAATGTAACCAGTTGATTAAAACCATTTTCGCCACGATATAGGGCAAGGAATTATTATAAGGTGAGACGCATTTGAGACTGTTTGCAGGGGGTTCAACATACGCTTTTACCTCTCCCGAGAGGCAGGTCGTATTATTCAACAAATATGAGTGTATAAATCTTTGATTACGAACACATAAAGAAAATGTTGATAACTATTTTTGGGTTGCGAATAGGATTGTATTGCAATAGTACCTACATTTGCGTGTAGAAAGCAAAGCGGATACGAGCATGGCGAACGAGATAAAGATTCGTAAGGGCTTTACCATACGCCTTGTAGGGCAGGCGGAAAAAGTGTTTAAACGCTTGCCTCTTGCAGGGGAATATTCGCTGTACCCCGACGATTTTCCACTTCTGGCGCCGGGGTTACTCGTCCGCGAGGGCGATGCCGTGCTTGCGGGTTCCCCGCTGCTGTGCGACAAACGCGATCCTCGTGTTCGATTCTGTTCGCCCGTGAACGGACGGGTCGCCCGAATCGAAAGGGGAGAGCGCCGGCACATAGACCGCGTGGTGGTAGAGTGCGATGCCAAAGATAACCTTGAGTATAAGGACTTTGGCGCAGCTTTGCCCTCTACGCTATCGCGTGATGACATTATCGCCAAAATGCTGCAGGCGGGCGTATGGCCTATGGTTCGGCAGAGACCGTTCAACATAGTGGCTTCGCCCGATGTTCGTCCGCGCGCGGTATTCATCTCGGCGTTTGATACGGCGCCCCTGGCTCCCGACTTGGATTTTGCCATAAAGGACGATGGAGAGAGCTTCCAGGTGGGGGTTGATGTGCTCAGAATGCTAACGGACGGTGGGGTACATCTCGGGGTGAATGCCAAGTACCCGCCCAACATCGCTTTTGAAGAGGCTCGAGGCGTGACGTTGCACCGTTTTAGCGGGATTCACCCGGCTGGGAATGTGGGGATTCAAATCCACCACGTGGCGCCAGTGGCTAAAGGCGAGGTCGTATGGACGCTGCATCCACTCGATGTGGTAGTGATAGGAAGGCTCTTTAGCACAGGGCACTACGATGCTCGTAGGATAGTGGCGGTTACGGGGAGCAGGGTGGCCAAGCCCCGGTACTACCTCTCGATGGTTGGTATGCCAATGCGCACTCTACTCGAGGGGCAACTCCAAGATCCTGAGGAGAATCTGCGTATCATATCGGGCAATGTGCTTACGGGGACAAAGGTCGGACTCAAGGATGGTCTCCGGTTCTACCACCACCAAGTGACGGTGATCCCTGAGGGTAACCACTACGAGTTCATGGGTTGGGCCATGCCTGGTTTTAGAAAACTGAGCGCAAGTAGGCTCTTCACTGCGTTCCTCTGCCCCCATCGCGAGTACGATCTCGATACTAACCTGCACGGAGGCCGACGGGCTTTTGTGGTGAACGGGCAGTATGAGAGGGTGTTCCCAATGCGGATCTACCCTGTGCAGCTGATAAAGGCTATATTGGCCGGGGCGATAGAGGAGATGGAGGATCTTGGTATATACGAGGTAGCCGAAGAGGATTTTGCGCTGTGCGATTTTGTCTGCACCTCCAAGATAGAGGCGCAGAGCATAGTGCGAGAGGGGCTCAATAGAATGGTGAAAGAGCTGAGCTAGGGCTACCGCATCATATTCAACTTAGAATTAGCGAACTAGGGCGTGTTGAATCATGGGACTAAGAAAGCTACTCGATAGGGCTAAACCCAACTTTTCTGCAGGGGGGCGGTATGCAAAGCTGCATTCGACGTTTGAGGCGTTCGAGACTTTCCTCTTTACGCCCAATACAGTAACTGCAAAGGGTAGCCATATTCGCGATGCGGTGGATATGAAGCGCACCATGATAGTGGTGGTGGTGGCCTTGCTGCCTGCGCTAGTTTTCGGGATGTACAATGCAGGTTTGCAGCATGCGCGATTCCTTGGGCAGAGCATAGATTTCTGGCCAGCACTAGGATTCGGTTTCCTGAAGATGCTCCCCACCATAATAGTGAGCTACGTGGTAGGGCTTGGTATTGAATTCGCCGTTGCCCAGGCTCGGGGACACGAGGTGAACGAGGGATTCCTGGTTTCTGGGCTGTTAATCCCTATGGTGCTGCCAATAGGTATCCCGCTGTGGATGGTGGCCTTAGCCACAGCATTTGCCGTGGTATTCGGCAAGGAGGTATTTGGTGGAACGGGGATGAACGTATTCAACCCTGCGCTGGTTGCCCGCGCCTTTCTCTTCTTTGCGTTCCCCAAGTACATGTCTGGCGACGGGGTTTGGATAGCCGGCATGGGGGTTGAACGGGGTGTAGATGGATTTAGCGGGGCAACACCCTTGGCGCAAGCAGCCGCAGGGCTAACCGATCATCTCCCGAAGGCTTACGATCTCTTCATGGGGTTTATCCCGGGTTCTGTGGGTGAAACCTCTACGCTCATGGTGCTTATAGGTGCTGTGATTCTACTTGCAACGGGGGTATCGAGCTGGAGGGTAACCCTCTCGGTGTTCGCAGGTGGCATCCTCATGGGGTTGCTATTCAACGCTATAGGGGCGAATAGCTACATGCAGCTACCAGCGTACTACCACCTGCTCATGGGGGGCTTTGCCTTTGGGGCGGTATTCATGGCCACCGACCCTGTAACTGGTGCGCAAACCAAGACCGGCCAATGGATATACGGTCTGCTAATTGGGATATTCACCGTAATGGTACGGGTTATCAACCCTGCGTATCCAGAGGGGATGATGCTCTCGATTCTCCTGATGAATGCCGCGGCGCCTCTGATTGACTATCTGGTTGTGGGGCAGAATATCCGAGGACGTCGCAAAAGAGCAGCTCGGGTAGAGGCAGAGCGAGCCTAGTTCGGCATAAACACGCAGTAGAATCCGTAACCGAGGGAACAAGGGAGTCGTTGGGTCAGCCTCCAGCAAGCGAGAGTTTTTCGCAGTGGGCGTTGCCCTCCAGTTAGGTATAATTGCACAACCGCAATGAAGCGAGATAGCAACATATATATATTCTTGTATGCCACTGGATTAGTATTGGTGGTGGCTGTACTCCTTGCCATGGCCTCCACCTCGCTACGCCCTCGGCAGCAGGAGAATGTGAAGATGGAGAAACGGCTCGACATCCTAAAGTCGATAGGGCAGGGCGAGGAAGAGTACAAGGGCGACGACAAGCAGCAGTGGGTGGCAGAGCTTTTCCAGAAGTATGTGCGAAGCGAGGAGGTGGTGAATCTGCAAGGAGTCGACCTAGGCGAAATAGACGCCTTTGGGTTGGATTTTAAAGCAGAGCTCGCGAAGGGTGAAGAAGGACGCTTCCCAGTATTTATAGCCACGCTGGATAATGGGGAGAAGAAATATATCCTCCCGCTGGCAGGGCAAGGCTTGTGGGGACCTATCTGGGGCTACATCGCGCTGAACGACGATCTGAACACGGTGTACGGTGTGTCATTCGCGCACAAGAGCGAGACCCCGGGCTTGGGGGCAGAGATTGTAACACAGCCCTTCAGGGCTCAATTTGCTGGTAAGCAGATTTTCAGCAACGGGGTACTCTCATCATTACAGGTGGTAAAAGGGGGTGGTACAGAGCGTAATGCGCATGCAGTGGATGCCATATCAGGAGGCACCATGACAAGTAAGGGGGTAGAGGCCATGCTGCTCAATAGCCTGCAGGCCTACAAGGCATTCATCGCACGCCAAAAGGAGGGGAAATAGCCATGGGCAACACGGGTAGCAATTCGCTTTTCTCTAAGGAAAACCTGGCCCTTATCACAAGGCCTATAGGGGCTACAAACCCTGTGACAGTCCTGATACTAGGGATATGCTCTTCGCTGGCGGTTACCGTGAAGCTCTGGCCTGCCATAGTGATGGCCATCTCGGTAACGGTGGTAACGGGAGTGTCTAGCTGGGTGATGTCGCTTTTGCGGAAGGGCGTGCCCAATCGCATCAGGATCATAGTACAGTTGGTGGTGGTAGCCGCCCTGGTAATCTTGGTAGATGAAGTGCTCAAGGCCTATGTGTACGAGGTGAGCAAGCAGCTCTCGGTTTTTGTAGGTTTGATCATTACGAACTGCATCATCATGGGGCGCATAGAGGCCTTCGGTTTGGCCAATAAGCCGTGGCCTTCGCTCCTGGATGGGATAGGGAATGGCATTGGCTACGGGATGATTCTGATTATCCTGGGCTTTTTCCGTGAGCTATTGGGCTTTGGTACGCTGCTTGGTTACAGGGTCATTCCTGAATCGTGGTACGTGGCAAACGGTGGATTCTACGAGAATAACGGTTTTGTGATTATGCCCCCAATGGCGCTGATTCTCGTGGGATGTATCATCTGGGTGCAGCGCTCGTTCAACAAGAAGCTGATAGAGGAGAAGAAGTAGGCGGATTTCTGGGCATTTGAGGTAAGCTTGAGGGGCAACGTGGGAATAGGCCCGTAAGGTGTGGTTGAGATTCGTGCTGAGGTTTGTATAGCAATCCTTTCCGTAGCAACATGGAAAATCTTCTGAGCATTTTCGTTCGGTCCATCTTTGTGGACAATATGATCTTCGCCTTCTTCCTGGGTATGTGCTCGTACCTAGCGGTGTCTAAAACGGTGAAGACCTCGGCGGGGCTGGGCGTTGCAGTAATTTTCGTGCTGCTGATAACGGTGCCCGTGAACTACCTGCTCGACAAATATGTACTCTCAGCGGGTGCGTTGAGCTGGCTCGATCCCCGCCTCACCGATATGAATTTGAGTTTCCTCTCATTCATCATGTTCATAGCCGTGATCGCCTCTATAACGCAGCTGGTGGAGATGATAGTAGAGCGATTCTCCCCCTCGCTCTACAATACGCTGGGGATCTTCCTCCCGCTTATTGCGGTGAACTGCGCGATACTAGGCGGTTCACTCTTCATGCAGGAGCGCCACTACGATACGCTGGCCGAGGCGACCGTGTTTGGGGTAGGCTCGGGTATTGGTTGGTTTCTCGCCATTGTGATGCTGGCGGCTATTCGCGAGAAGCTGAAGTACTCCAATGTGCCAGCCCCGCTTAGGGGGATAGGTATTACCTTCATCCTTACGGGGCTGATGGGCATCGCCTTTATGACATTCATGGGGGTGAAATTCTAAAGAGGCATCGGTCAGGTTACGGCAGCACTGCGGTAGGCCCGCATTGCAGCTGATTACGGCAATAGAGTGTTCACCACAGTGTAATTTAGTAGCAAGCAAGATGTTTGCAATCGAAAGTCCCATAATTATAGCCTCGGCGGTAGTATTCCTGGTGGTGGTGCTGCTGCTGGTGGCCATCCTCCTGTATGCCCGTAAGCGGCTTATCCCCTCGGGCAATGTGAAGATTTCCATCAATGGCGGTGAGCGGGAGGTGGAGGTGGGTACGGGGAGCTCGCTTCTCTCCACGCTGTCGGCAGCGGGCGTATTTCTCCCCTCTGCTTGCGGTGGCGGTGGCACTTGCGGCACCTGCCGCTGCCAAGTGGTGGAGGGCGGAGGGGCCATTCTCCCCACCGAAACGGGATTTTTCACCCGAAAGGAGCAGCAGAACCATTGGCGGCTTGCCTGCCAGGTGAAGGTTCGCGATAATATCGGGATGGTGGTGCCCGAGCACGTGCTGGGCATCAAGAAGTGGGAGTGCGAGGTTGTCTCGAACCGCAACGTGGCGACGTTCATCAAGGAGTTTGTAGTTCGCCTGCCAGATAATGAGCATCTCAAGTTCAGGTCAGGAGGGTATATCCAGATAGATGTACCCGCCATCACGGTGGATTTTAAGGATATTGAGGTTGCTCCCGAGTTCAGGCCCGATTGGGATAAGCTCCACCTCTGGGATCTCAAAATGGTGAACACCACCCCAACCTACCGTGCCTACTCTATGGCCAACCACCCTGCGGAGGACACTATCATCATGCTCAATGTCCGGATAGCCACACCCCCCTTTGATAGGGCGAGCGGCGGATTCCAGAAGGTGAACCCAGGGCTCTGCTCATCGTACATCTTCTCCCGCAAGCCGGGTGATAAGGTCAATATATCAGGCCCTTATGGGGAGTTCTTCCTAGAGGAAGGGACTGATAACGAGATGATGTTCATAGGGGGCGGGGCTGGTATGGCACCCATGCGTTCGCATATTTTCCACCTGTTCAAGACGCTCAAGACGAAGCGCAAGGTCTCATTCTGG
>JABCOB020000213.1 GCA_013333835.2 Bacteroidia bacterium | reverse complement strand
CGACACAATCAACCGCAATCAGAGACACGACCGACAATTGTTACATTTTTGCAACCCTATCTACCTAGTTGTCACCCCAGGGGGACAACTAGGTAGATTCGCTAGCCGGTCCGCTCGAGATCATTAAAACTTACAAATGCGATTCCGATCGCCGCTGGATGGCTTTCGGATCTCATTTAGAAAACGAAAGGACTAGCCATGAACACTGATGTTCTCGTTGAGATGACCGACACCGAGCTCGATGCGATCCTTGGAGCGGGAGACGGAGTCGTCAAGACCCTCACCCATGAGTGCCACCTCAATTCTTTCACGTGGTTCCTCCGCTGCTGCTGACCATCCCTTCAGAAAAATAAGATAACTCGAGAATCAAAAGCCATCCAGCACACGGAAGCCAATCATGAACCAGTCGTCTCTCAATAACCCCATCAACGAGATTTTCACACAATTCACCAACAATCTGCGGAGTGACCTCGGCCTTAAATCCATCGACTGGCCGAACGACCGCATACTCCATTATGTAATCCCTCCTTTACTCCTGGAACTGCATGCGTATCGCCAGCACGACAAACTGCGGGGAAACACTCCGGAGCAACGGTTTGACGAGTTTCAGCGCATCTCCTCAGATCTTGAGTTCCTTGAGCAATTCAAGTGCGAAAACAGAGATATTCTTGATCGCATCGCGTCAGACAATGAGCGTCTGTCAGCCTTTACAAAAACCATTGCATCAGCATTGTCTCGAGATTGGCCCACCCTACTCGCCAAAGGTTTTGTCTCCGATCCCAAGCCAATTGTTCCAACTGAGATTACAGCTGTTGGAGACTGGCATAACTCAGAGCCTGCGGCGCGCCTCACAATCGCAGGCACCTCAATCTTCTGCAAGGGGCACCCGAGTTCAAATTCTTCTATGGTGAGAGCGGTCTGGGACGCGATCACAGGAGGCGCGAGCGAAGCACTCCTCCCCATTACATGGGAAGAATCATTCAGAACGAAAGATCGAACATGGTCCAGAGAGGTTCGCAGACAACCACTCAGCAGCCCGCATGAGGCCGAGGCATACTACACCCGCATCGGACAGCTGCTATTTCTAGCCTACCTGATGCAAATCAGCGATCTCCACTATGAGAATGTTATTCCGCACGGCGGCTATCCTGTCCTAGTGGATTTCGAGACTGTGGGATCGATACAGCTTCTGCCCGCCGAAGCCCCAACTTTAGCTGCCATATTCATTATCGAACGGCTGGCCAATAGCGTGCTTCTCACCGGAATGCTGCCATTAGGGGTGCTCAACCGTGACGGCACAGATGTCTCCGCCATTGCTGCGGAAGAATTACGCAATGAAGTAAGAGTTCTTCGTAACGTAGCAACCGATATTATGCATTTTGAGCGCCACATCGACATTACGCAAATCACCGATCATCTTCCTTTCGTGCGCACGCAGCCCGAGGGAAACGAGATCCCTATTCGCTACGAACAATACACTCCGTCCATCATCAATGGTTTCAGCGCGGCATACAACGCCTACCTGATAAACTCCAGCGAGGTGGCGAATGCCGTCTCCGAATGGGCCGAGACAAGCAGCACACGGGTCCTAGTACGGAACACTCGTGAATACGCCGCCGTCCGGCAGGCCATGGAAAGCCACCGCTTCAAGGGGCGCACCAATGCGGTGCTCGAGCATATGCGCCGTTCCAGGGCGTCGCTCCCAAGACCTCTTGTCGACTCGGAATGCGAAAGTCTACAAGCCGGTTTTATTCCCTCCTTCCATTGCGAGTTCACATCGAAGAATGTTGTAGACGAGTCCGGCCGAACAGTCACCACTCTCAAGGCAACCCCCTACCGCATGCTGATGAACCACATGGAGCATCTGTCCGCCGCCGACCGGGGCCGACAGGTGCATCTCATTACCTTTGCCCTGGACGGCATCAAACAAATGCAGGCCCACCGCTGGAGCAATACATCATATCGGATCAATACGGTACAACGATCCCGCTCTGCGTCGGTTGAGGCAGCGGTAGAGAGGCTTGCGAAGCAGATCAAGAAAGCCATGGTCTCCTGCCAGGATGGGTCCGTGAGCTGGGAAAGCCTTACGGTGGACGATAAGGATTATCTTACCATACGCCCACTCTCTGACGGGATCTATGACGGCGTTCAAGGCGTCCAATACGCCCTGCGGCAGACTTTCGCGCCGGTCACTGCCAACTCGCTAAACGATAACGCGTCGTGTTCCGCCTACGTCGGCCCCGTCAGTCCTCTTCTCGCAGAGCATTCCCCTATCGTCGACCTGCAAGAGCGTATTGACAATGACGCCGTGTATGATGTCCTGGGAGGCAGCGCCGGTATTATTCTCTCAAAACGCCACGCTCAGGACCCCGCAGAGGTGAAAATGATCGACGCACTCGCTCGCCACCTGGTCAACTCGCGGAACACGGCGGCCGACGTTCTCCAGTGGCCGCTGGGCGAGAAGTCGCGGCTCAATAATGCCAGCTTTGCTCACGGCAATGCCGGCATCGGCACTTCCCTGCTCGTCGCCGGGGTGAAGACCGGCCATCAAGAGTATACAGAACTGGGCCTGGAAGCACTTGCAACCGATGAACGGCTCCGCATGGAGAACGGGCTCTGGCGAGACCTCAGGATCCAGGAAAAGCACACGCCTAGCCCTTTTTGGTGCCACGGG
>JABCOB020000212.1 GCA_013333835.2 Bacteroidia bacterium | reverse complement strand
GCGCGGGACGTGTAGAGCTTACACCGCACAACTTCGGGGGAACGGGTATCGATTCGCTCTCGCCAACCATGCCTCCTACAGGGCCAGGGCGCTATGAGGCTGGCACCCCTAACCTGCTGGGTATTTCGGGATTGCTGGGCGCGCTAGAAGAACCGATCCCCTCTAAGCATACGTGGGGAAATTTTTGCGAGTTGCTGGCAGAGATTAGGCGGAGTGTGAGTGCACGGTTGATAGCTCCACCCGATGCTCATAGGGGGATTGAGCTTTTTACGCTGATTCCAGGAAATGGCGATGTGGCAGGTTTAGCCCTACGGCTGAGCGAGGAATATGGTATTGCTACGCGGGCTGGCTTGCACTGTGCCCCGAGTGCGCATCGGTTCTATGGCACCTACCCTACTGGTGGTGTGCGAGTGTCCCTGTCGCCAGCCCATACGGTGGCAGACTTGGAGTTTTTGCTAAAGGCTCTGCAAGCCTGCAGTAATTAGCGGAATGGAACAGTTCAATACGATAGTGCTGTTTGGGCAGTTGGCCGATCTCATGGAGGCGGAGGCAATCTGTCTTGAGAAGGGATATCGGTATCAGATAGAGCCAGTACCTACGTGGCTTACGGCGGGTTGTGGAATGTGTTTGGCACTGCAAAACGTAGAGTGTCCTGGGCTTGAGGTAGAGCTGCGTAAGCATGCGATGCAGTATAGGGTAGAGAGCCGGAGATAGCCGCGGGATTCTGCAACGGCACGAGGGAGCAGACGCCTGAATAAGCTACTGGGGGATTGGGTAGGAGAGCAGGGCTATACGTAGGGTCAAGGACTTTACGTTAGGGGCCTTGAGGTATATACAATGTGGTGAATTAAAGCGGGTTGATGGCTGTGCTGTGTAGCATTGGCGGTTCAATTCCCATAACAATAAAACGCTATGCCCGTGGTTAGAGAAGAGCTAGATCTTTCGGCAGATGGTGGGTGCATGGCCAAACTGTCGGCTAACGAGCTGGAGCGGTTGCTGGATGGGGTAGATTGGGGTGCCAACGCTAGGGTGTTGGTAGGGTTAGATACGGGCGATGATGCTGGTGTCTACCTGCTGAATGGGCAGGAAGGATTGATACTTACAACAGATTTTTTTCCTCCAATATGTAGGGAGCCTTATACCTACGGGCAGATTGCAGCAGCCAACGCCCTGAGCGATGTGTACGCCATGGGGGGAGAACCGTTGGCAGCGCTCAATATTACGCTCTACCCTGCTGGGAATGAGGGCTTGCCTTTGCTGCGTAGAATACTGGAGGGTGGGGCTGATACGGCTCGGAGGGCTGGAATCCCCGTCATAGGAGGGCACACCATAGCCAACGAGCGACCGGTGTACGGCATGGCGGTATTGGGACGAATTACGCCTGCGCAGGTTACAAGGAATAGCCAGTTGCAGCAGGGCATGGCGTTGATACTCACCAAGCCGCTAGGAGTAGGTATTGCCATGGCGGCAGACAGGGTGCACGTGGCTTCGTCTGCCACGGTACAGGCAGCGTTGGAGAGCATGCGACAGCTGAATAGTGCAGGAGCAGCAGTGATGCGCAAGCACGGTTTGGCCTGCGCAACTGATATCACGGGTTTCGGGCTGTTGGGGCATGCCTACCGAATGGCTAGGGCTAGCGGTGTGACCATAGAGCTCAAGGCTAGCAGCCTACCGAGCATCCCCGGAGTGCCAGAGCTGATAGGACTGGGATGTATACCCGGGGGAAGTTTCAGGAATGCGGAATACGTAGCCGGGAGTTGCATATATGCGCAGGATGTGCCAATGTGGCAACGCACGTTGCTGTCTGATCCCCAAACGTCGGGGGGGCTGCTCATGGCAGTGGATTTGGGGCGTAGCGAGGCAATAGTGGAAGAGTTACGAACTTCGGGCTACAGGCAGGCCTCCATTGTGGGGCAAAGCAAGGCGAGAGGGGAATGGGCGCTTGAGGTAATACCGTAAACCGCTCTGCTGCAGTCTGGCAGGTGTTGGCGGAATGCTTTCTGGACGATTATAAAAAACGGGGCAGTGTATCCTCTATGGATGCACTGCCCCGTTTAGTATGAATCGCTCTCGTGTTCGGTGTAGGACTTTTGCAAAAACCGTCATCTAAACGACGCAACGCGCCGAATCGTTACGGACTTCGATAGATGTAAGTGATTGATTAAACTTCTTTTAGTTACAAGAAGAAAACGTACTTCGCTACAAACGGTGCCCATGCGCAACTTTTGTCGGTAAGCGAATCTACGCACAGTGCATGGAGAGATTTCCCTGCGGCTAGATATCATATTGATCGCTGTCCGAGGGCTCGTTGTCGTCATCATCGTAGGAGGAATCAGAGCTGTCATTCCCGCCTTCGCTCGAGGAGTCGAAATCAACATTCGAGTCGTCATCGTCGTCATCCCCCGTGTCAATTTTCACCTCTACTTTTACCAGGTAGCTCGTGTCTGGAGTTTCCAGCCGCACGGCATAGATGGTCTCTCCGTTGGGCTTAGATATCGGGATAACGGCATCGGCGTATCCCTTTGGGTAGGTCTGCTTGAATAGCTCTTCAAGCTCTTCGGAGAGGCGCGAATAGGCGATCATTATCCGTTTTTTCTCGGTCGGCATAGTGCTTTTAGTCTTTGGAAAACGGGTGCAATAGTAGTACATTTTTACAGATGAAACACCACCCAAGATGAAAAAAATAGCCACGATAATTGTAATAGGTTGTTTTATAGTCTTTTATTATTTCCCAATCTTTTCCCCTTGGGGCGGCTACTGGCGGCATGATGCCCAAATTCACAGCGGTTGGGTGGAGGCGTTTGGTTTGTGGATTGACAAAAAAGGGCTACTTTTGCGAGGTGTAAAGTAGACCCTTAGGAGGAATGAAACGTTTAGTGGAGCGGGTTGCAAGGTATTGTGCATACGTATTCTGCGCAGTAATTGGCAGTGTATCCCTGCTGGCATGCGGTGGGGTAGAGAAAAGCGATTATAATCCCTTGGCTGATGCCCAGGCGCAGCTAGTGGAGGCGAAGGATTCCGCAGAGCTCCTAGGGAAGAATATGCTGGTTCAGATAGGAGGCGATTGGTGTCCTTGGTGTGTGAGGCTCAACGCATTCATAAAGGGCGATGCGGAGATATTGGAGTATTTACAGCAGCATTACGTGTGGGTGCATATCTACTACGGGAAAGATAACCGCAACGAAGTGGCAATGAAAATGCTGGGCAATCCTACGAGTAAGGGTTTTCCCGTTTTCGTGGTGTGCGCTCCAGATGGCACGGTTCTGCACCACCAGTCCACAGGAGAACTCGAGGCGGGGAAGGGCTACAGTCGCAAGGCAATAATGAAATTTCTCCAGGCGTATAGCACCCCTCCAAGCAGCCACAGTATAGAGACAGAAACCGTAATAGCGGTTCCAGATAGCAGCGCGGGCGAGAATGGGGCGGATGAGAGGATTGAAGATGTGGACGAATTGCTTGGTGATTAGGCTGTTTATGCAGTTTGAAATGAATAGGCAGTAATTCTATGGCAAAGGAAAAGGTGACTAAGGCCAGCGCTAGCACGATGGAGCCTTTTGAGACTGGGGGTATAGATCCTGGCAAGCTGAAGGCTCTCTCGGTGGCGATGGAGAAGATAGAGAAGGATTTTGGGAAGGGGGCAATAATGGCGCTCGGGCAGATGCCAGCTTTTGACGGTACGGCTATCCACTCGGGGTCTATACTGCTCGACGAGGCTTTGGGCATTGGGGGCTATCCCAGGGGCAGAGTGATAGAGATCTTTGGCCCCGAGTCATCGGGGAAGACTACACTTGCCATCCATGCCATGGCAGAGATCCAACGGGGAGGCGGGATAGCCGCAATCATAGATGCCGAGCATGCTTTTGACCCTACCTACGCGGCCTCGCTGGGGGTAAACACCAGCATGCTGTTGATTTCACAGCCCGATAATGGCGAGCAGGCTCTTGAGATTGCGGAGCAGCTAATCCGTTCGGGAGCTGTGGATCTAATCGTTATCGACTCCGTAGCAGCCCTTACGCCCAAGGCCGAGATAGAAGGAGAAATGGGCGACTCCAAGGTGGGTCTGCAGGCGCGCCTTATGTCGCAGGCCTTGCGTAAGCTTACGGGCTCAATAGCGAAAACCGCAACAGCCTGTATTTTCATCAATCAGCTGCGCGAGAAAATAGGCGGTGGTCCCTATGGCCCCACAGAAACCACCACGGGGGGGAATGCGCTCAAGTTTTACGCCTCTATCCGAATAGACATCCGCCGCATAGGGTCGCTCAAGGACAGCAATGATGAGCAGTACGGAAATCGGGTGAGAATCCGTATTGTGAAGAACAAGCTTGCTGCACCTTTCCGTAAAATAGAGTGCGATCTCATATTCGGGGAAGGCATATCTAAGACCGGCGAGATTATCGATCTTGGCCTGCAGTACAACATCATAGAGAAGAGCGGATCGTGGTTCAGCTACAATGGCAGTCAGCTAGCCCAGGGGCGAGATAATGTAAGGAAGCTCCTGGTAGATAATCCGCAGCTTGCAGAAGAATTGGAGGCGAAGATTCGGGCTAACATCACGCCTCATGCCGCTGCAGACAATATGGAAGAAGAGGCTGCTGCACAGGAGTAGCATAGAGGGGGGGAGCCCAATTCGGTACAGATCAATCAATACACCGTAAAAGCGTGGGAGCAATGAGTGAATTAGAGGAAAATCGTTTGCCAGAGCAGGATGCTGTAGAACCGTCTAAGGCAGGCGAACAGCCTGAGCTTGATGGAGAGGTTACGTCTTCAGCAGCTACAGCGGGTGTAGTGGAGAGCAAAGAACCAGCTGAGACGAGTCTTGTAAACGAGGAGAACGGCGTATTGGTAGAAACGGGGGGGCAGAATGATGGGGAAAGCACCTATCCCACAGTCGATAATCCTGCGCAGGAGGTCGCTAGCACCCCGCAACAAGAAGTGGAGGTCTCGCCTGCCGTAGAACCCGCACCAGAGGAACCAGAGGATTCTACAGAGGAGAGTGCGAACATAGAGCCCGAGGGTAGCGAACCCCCAGCCACCGAGCAGTTAGGCGCGCTATCGTTGGGAGAGCTTCTTGAGCGTCTTCGCAAGCTAATGGGCGAGAATATAACGCCTTCTGTGCGTGGCGAGGTAGAGCGGTTGCGGACAGCATTCTACACGAACCTTAGGGTTCAGCAAGAGCAACGTAAGCACCTTTGGGAGCAGGAGCATGATAGCTCCGAACCCTACGAACCGGAGGCGATACCGGAGGAGGTTCAGTTCAAGGAAGTGTTTGGTAAATTCAAGGAACGAGTACGCGAATTTATCCAGAAGCAAGAGGCTGAACGGCAAGCCAACCTAGTAGCTCGGCGGGCAGTGGTCGAAAAGATCAAACAGCTTACTGAGCGCGCCGAGGTAAAGGATGACACCTGGAAAGAGTTCAACCAGCTACGGGCAGAGTGGAAGAATATAGGCCCGGTACCCCAGGCAGAAATGGAGAACCTTTACGAGTCGTATCATCACCAGGTTCAGGGGTTTTATGACTACATAAAGATCAACCAGGAGCTTCGGGATCTTGACTACAAGAAGAACCTAGAGGAAAAACTGGCACTGTGTGGCCAGGCTGAAGATCTACTTGCGGAGGAGGATATCGTAAAGGCCTCCAAGGCTCTGCAGGCTCTCCATGCGCAGTGGAAAGAGATAGGACCCGTAGCACGTGAGAAAAGCGACGAGATCTGGGAACGTTTCTCGGTGGCGAGCAAGCATGTAAACGATAGGCACCGCGAGTACCTAGAGCAGATGCGCGCCCAATTTGAGGAGAACCTCAAAAAGAAAGAGGCGTTATGCGATGCTGCCGAAGCAATATTGCGGCAGGAGCGTAAGTCGATGAAGGAATGGGTTGCGGCTTCCAAAGAGGTCATAGCGCTCTACCAGCAGTGGAGGGAGATAGGCCCTGTAGCCAGAAGGATGAGCG
>JABCOB020000211.1 GCA_013333835.2 Bacteroidia bacterium | reverse complement strand
CCGCGGCATTGAGCAGCATACGGCGGGACAGGGGGGAAAAGAGGCTATCGCAGAGCGCCCTATTCCGCCGCTCTCCATCGTAGCGAAGCCCCATGAGCCGGAGAAAGGTGTGGTAGACCGATGTGGTCTGAACCGGGAGCTCTCTATGCGCAGCCACCAGGGAATCTACCGTTGGAAATCTTGCTCTATACGAGCTTGATAACCAAACAAGTAGAGGAACATGCGCTTCGTAGTGTGTCGGGTGCGCACTGGCATGGAACAGACTCGGGTTCGCCGCATCATCGTAGAGGTTCTCTCCATGATCAGCGGAGTAAATCAGGAATGCGGGTTGCCCCTGAGATTCAAGGAATCCTATCAACGCATCAAGAACGCTGTCGGTGTAAACTATCGTATTGTCGAAACTATTCACTATTCTCTCCCTATCGGCCACGGTAGGGGCACTCTCCCCCTTTCCACCTCTAGGCAGTTCTGGGGTGAAGAACGCGCTAACAGCAGGATAGCGGTCTGGGTAGTAGAAATGCCCTCCATAGGTGTGAAGGACAAGCATAGACGAACCCTTCGCATCCCTCAAGAAATCAAGTGCTTTAGGGAGTAGGCATCCGTCTAGCGGAATAGGAGCAACGGGCGAACTGGATTCTATCACCTGCCGATAGTTGCAAGCTTGCATACTCACTATACACCACGGGTTTTGCACGCTCTGCAATGTTACCCAACCAGTTCTGATACCAGCCTGCCGTCCAACCTCACTCAGGAGGGGGGAGCGTTGCCAACCATTGCAATCTACTGGAGTAGAGTTCGATACCAGCATAGGAACGGCGAGTATGGTGTAGTCGGCCCCCGTGTAGGCATTGGGGTAGAAGTAGAGCCCACAGCGCGCCGCTAACCGTGGATTGGTAGCCCGCTCGTAGCCCGCAAGCTGCCAGTTGCAAGCCCGCGAGGTCTCTCCTATCACTAGCACGCCTACAATCTGGGTAGAATCAGATTCCCTATGCAGTCCACCCAGCACTGGCTCCCCCCGCTGGGCAAGCACCCGTTCCGTAGCCGCGGTAGCCTTGCGGTAGGCTATCGCATGCCTCAGCACATCAAAAGGGAAACTACCATTGAAAAGACGCTTAAGCGCAGGGTGATACTGCTGCCCTAAATAGTAGCTCCAGCTCTGCCCTACAGCGCGCTTAGGTATGATAAGCAGGGGAGCCACCAACGCCGCCAACACGAGAACCGGGATCCCTATCAAACGCACTCGCCCCTTCAGCCACCAGCCCCGCGGCACCGCGCGCAGCAGCAGCGTAAAGTAAACGACCAGCGCCACCAAATACCCAATTGCAGGAAGCACATACGCCCGCAGCTGCCCTATAGCCTCACCCGGCGTGGTATGCAGCACTGAGCTGAAAACCGCATAATTCAACGGCTCGCCTATCGACAGCAGGCTAACCAGCTCCAGCGGATACACCAGCAGGAATACCCCCTCAAGCAGCAACCACCCCCGCGCTGGCAAAAACAGCAATGGCACTAGCAACAGCACCACCCCCATGAGCAGTTGCGCCAAAAAATAGGTCACACTCCCCGCCATCTGCCCAACCATAATGGCCAGCACCACATTCGGCAACAGCGCTGCTAGCGCAAGCAGCAATGTGGCTATCATTCCTGGCAGACCTACCTCCCGCCGACGGCGCAACGATCTACGAGACCGAGCGGTAGCGTAATGGGGACGATGCTTTCCCTGGCGCATGGCGTACTGTGCTTGCGGTATACTGAAAAAAGTTTGCGCACAAAGGTAGCAACTTGCAGCGGGAATTGCAACTACAATGCCCCACCCAGCAAAAGTCCCGCATGCACACCTCCCCAGAGGATTCCTTTACAATTATGCGAAGACCATAGCGCCACGGCGCGGTTAGGGGCGTTTGTAGCGCCGTGGCGTGCCGCGTCGCGATTCAAAATCGCCGCATTGCCCTCCTGTAGGGGCGGGGTCTTCGCGGTTCCTCGCGAAGATTCCCCCGCCCACCAACAAAAAAACGATTCCCGCCAACCCGTTCCCCGCCCACCAACCCCAAAAACGATTCTCTCCAATCGGTAGAAATATGCGTTCCGCCCTGGCCTTCTAACAGCTCAAAAAAAGGGGGTGCGCCTAAGCGCACCCCCTAAATACATCCGCCACTCCCTTACCGCCTTATCGCCCTCAGAGTCCTGGTTCCACCCGCAGCGTATAGGCGCAGCAAATAGCCTCCTGCAGCAAGGTTCTGGGTATCAAGCACCAGCTCAGCGTTGCCTGTGTGCTGCCCTTGCATCACCAGCTTTCCGCCCATATCGAAGAGCTCGTAACGTTCCACCCTCTCCGCTCCTACCACACGCAGCTCGTTGTAGAATGGGTTCTCCACTATCCGCACCTGCCTCAAAGCCTCTACCACCAAGGGCTGTTCCTGCTTTTTGAAGGCAGCTCGCACCGTTATTGGGCTTTGTAGCCGTATCTCCGTATCGTTCGGCAGCACATCGCCATTCACTGTCTGCTGATCGAACTCATAGCCAGCATCGGGGCGCGACGATATCAGCAGGGTGTAGCCAGAGGCCACCGTTGTGCCTGAAGTTACCACCTTACCGTCTATCATCACCAGCAGCACGCCATGCTCAGGCTGTTCGTAGTTTACCAGGTAGCCCGTACCGTCTGGATCAAAGGGATTCGGGCGTGGATTAGGATCTTTCGGACGGAATGTGGCCACCACCACTATGTTGCCCGTTACCGTGTACTCCTGCTTGTTAGCCACATTCTCGCCGCTCACCGTGAGCGACACCAGCTCGTAGCCGAGGTAGGGCTCAGCTTCTATCTTCACCTTCTGCCCGTCCTTCACCGTTAGGCCATTATTCACCACTGCGTCACCTACCTTCACGAGCAGGATACCGCCCACAGCTTGCTCGTATGCCACCGTATGCCCCGTACCGTCAGGATCGAAGGGATTTGGGGTTGGGTTGGCCGATTCCTTGAGCTTCGCCACTATCTCCACGGCTTTCTTCAGTTCGAACGTCGAACCGCTTTCGATAGCCTCGCCACCCACCGTAAGGGTCTCCACCTCATAGTCCTTGCTCGGCACCACGGTAACACGGAGCTTAGTGTTTGCCTTCACCGATTGCCCTGGGCTCACGTAGAGCCCCTTCTCTACAGCCTCTACCAGGAGGATACCGTGCGCTGGCTGGGCAAAGTCTACCCTAAAGCCGTTACCATCTGGATCCAGCGGGTTGGGCTGGGGCGTCGAGGAGGCCTTGAAGGTGGCCACGAACGCAACCGCCTCATCGGGCATTGTGTACTCGCTATCATTGGCCACCTCCGAGCCGTTGGCGGTGAGGTGCTCCAGCTCGTAGCCAGCTGCGGGCGAGGCCACCACGCGAAGCTTGATGCCCGCCTTCACCTTCTGCCCGTCGGCCACGTAGATACCCTTGCCCACCGCCTCTATCAGAAGGATGCCATGCTCGGGCTGCGTGATGTTCACCGAGTGCCCATCGCCATCTGGATCCAGCGGGTTAGGCTGGGGTGCCGAGGAGGCCTTGAAGGTGGCCACGAACGTAACATCCTCATCGGGCATCGTGTACTCGCTATCATTGGCCACATCAGTGCCGTTGGCGGTGAGGTGCTCCAGCTCGTAGCCCGCCGCGGGCGAGGCCACCACGCGGAGCTTGATGCCCGCCTTCACCGTCTGCCCGTTGGCCACATATATACCCTTGCCTACCGCCTCTACCAGCAGGATACCAT
>JABCOB020000210.1 GCA_013333835.2 Bacteroidia bacterium | reverse complement strand
TTTCGCTAGCGAAATCCGAACATGCACTAGAGGAGGTACGGCGATGGTAGGGCGAAGGTGGGGCGCAGTAGTAGGTTTAGCGCCTCTTTTCAAGGCAATATGCGTGCGGGTTGCCACTTTGCAGATCTGCGCCCATTTATCGGGATGGAGAAAGATCCGATTCCAGGCGAATGGGAATGCCGAGCCGTTCACATTTCAAGCCGCGGCGGATTTCTAACTGCGGAGGGGAGGATTTCCAATTACGATGCGGCGGATTTTTAACTGCGACGCGGCACGCCACGTCGCTACTAAGGCCGTAATGCGCCATTCCTGCGGGCTTCGTTTCGTATACATGGCCATGCCGTAGAATTCAGGCCATTGCGCACTGCGCCTTACCGTCCGCCATGCGGAATAATCCCGCCCACTTCTGGCGCGCTGCGGATTCAAAAAATGGCTATCTTTGCGGGTTGGTAACCCCTAGCGAAATGGCAGATGTATACGTAAATCAAGAGGCACAGCTCGCGCGAGAATTCATAGCCAACACCGACAGCTGCCTATTCCTCACCGGGCGGGCAGGCACGGGGAAGACGACCTTCCTCCGCGAGCTGGTACGCCGGGCCCCCAAGCAGATGGCCGTGCTGGCCCCCACGGGGGTGGCTGCCATCAATGCGGGCGGCGTTACCATACATTCCTTTTTCCAGCTCCCCTTCGGCCCGATAGTGGTGCCCACACTCGCGCCGCGCGACCCCTGGATGCAGGTTGAACTCCCCCCCTCTCTCTCCACGCGTCCATTCCGTCGGGATAAGCTCCAGCTAATCCGCAGGCTCGAACTCCTGGTGATAGATGAGATCAGCATGGTGCGTGCCGATGTGATGGATGCCATAGATGCTGTGTTGCGAACTGTGCGCCGAAACCAGCTGCCATTTGGCGGGGTGCAGCTCCTGATGATTGGCGATATGCACCAGCTCCCCCCCGTGGCCAAGGAGGGGGAGTGGACGCTGCTGCGCAATTACTACGCCTCGCCCTACTTCTTCGAATCGCAGGCCCTACGGCGCGCCGATTTTATCCGCATAGAGCTGCGCCACGTGTACCGACAGCGCGATGCCCATTTCATAGAGCTCCTGGACAAGGTGCGTATCAACAGCCGCACGCCAGACCTGCTAAGCACGCTCAACAAGCGATACCAGCCAGGTGCCGAGATGCTGGAGGAGGAGGGGCGAATAGTGCTAACAACGCACAACAGGCAGGCCCAGCGCATAAATGAGGCCCGCCTAAATGCACTGCCCGGCGAGAGCTACACCTACAGCGCGAAAATCTCGGGCGAATTCCCAGAATCATCATTCCCTACTGACCAGACCCTCGAGCTGAAGGTAGGGGCGCAGGTCATGTTCATCAAGAACGACCCTGGCATCCTAAAACGCTACTACAACGGCAAAATAGGGATAGTGGAGGCACTCGACGAGGAGGGGATATCGGTACGGTTCGCCGAGGAAGATGAGACGGTAGAGGTGGAGCTAAGCGAGTGGGAGAACCTCCGCTACGAGATGAATGCCGAGAGCCGCGCAATAGCGCAAGAGTCGATAGGAACTTTTACGCAATACCCGCTCAGGCTGGCGTGGGCTATAACCATCCACAAGAGCCAGGGGCTAACCTTCGACCGTGTGACTATAGAGGGCGCGGAGGCCTTCGCCTCTGGGCAGATGTATGTGGCGCTTAGTCGCTGCCGAACGCTAGAGGGTATCATGCTCAGCAGCCCCATAGGTGGCAACGCGCTGGTGATGGACACCGCCATACTCCAGCTGGCCCGCACGCTAGACCAGACACCGCCAAACCAGCAAATGCTCCAAGAGGCCGAACGGCGATACGCGCGGCGTGTACTCGCGCAGCTATTCGACTTCAGCGAGATTGCGCACGCCGCGCAGGAGGCGCAGCATAGAACCCAAGCCCTGCCCCTTGCCGATCCTGACGAGCGGGAGGCAACGGCCAAAATACTAGAGGAGCTCCTACGGCTGTCCAAAATCTACGCCCGCTTCGGGGTAGAGCTGGCAGACTACCCCACCACGGCGCGCAGCGTGAATGAGCTACCAGAACTCACCGAACGCATAGGGAAAGCCTGCGCCTACGCCCTGGGCCACCTTGGCGAGCAGGCTAGCTTTGTAGCCCCCCTCTGCGAAATCACCCTGCAGACCCGCAGCGCCGAGGAGGAACTCAGCGGCCCCCTGATTGCTACCTACCGGGCCGCCTACGTGAAGGCGCTAGAGCTAGCATCATGCGCCGACCGATTCGATGTGCAGCAGTACCTCCTGGCCCATGGCAGGGCGCTGGTGGAGGCCGATAGGCTCCGCGCCCCCAGCATAGAGAGCTCGGTAGACCGGGGAAGCGAAGTCCTCAAGGCGCTCGCAGCCTGGCGATACGCCGCCGCTGAGCAGACCAACACCCCGGCGCATACGCTGCTCAAGCAGCAAACGCTGGTGCTGCTGGCCGCTACGCTCCCTGTAACTATGGATGAGCTCCTGCGCGTGAAGGGGATAGGCCGCACCTTTGCCTCTAGGTACGGCAACGAGATCATCGACCTCTGCAGGCAATACAAGGGCGATGGCTACATGGACTTTGAACCCACGCCGCCCGCAGAGAAGAAAAGCAAGCGCCCAAATAGGCGGCAGCCCGCACGTGGGGAATCGCAAGCCGAGACGGTAAACCTCCTCCTGCAGGGTATCAGCCTAGAGGATATCGCAGAGCGCAGGGGGCTGAAGCTCAACACGCTGGTGGGGCATGTGGTATGGGGTATAGCCAACGGGTCGCTAGACATCAGCGTGGTGATGCCGCAGGAGCGCATACTAACGATAATGAAGAGCTATGCCGATGCGCCAGACCTCACGCTGAATGAGCGCCACAGCGCGCTGAAGGGGGACTACTACTACGGTGAACTCCGCTGGGTACGCGAATGGATGAAGCGCGAGGGAAAGCTCCCGCAGAACGCCGAAAAATGAGCGTACTCGGCCCGCCCAATAGGGGAGAGATGCAGGGGGAAAGAATCTAAACCGTCCAACTTTTGGGGTGCGCATATCAAGTGAACGCCCCTACAGTCGGCCTTGGCGGGGTACTCGCAGGCGGATTTTCGGCCAACATTTATGCCCCTGTAGAGTAGCGGATACCTTTCGGAGCGTCTCTACCACCAGATTTTGCCCGTTAAAACGGAATGGCTATATTTGCAGTAGTGTTCGGCCATTTGTGCTAATGGCAAGAAACGTTGAACGCAATGCTAGGATCGATGTGCGCAAGAATGTGGACCCGCGCTACTAGGTTGCTGGTGCTGGTGT
>JABCOB020000209.1 GCA_013333835.2 Bacteroidia bacterium | reverse complement strand
GGGTGTGGCACCGCTGCTCGCGGGCGTGCTGTCGGCCTTTCTGGTGGGCTATGCTGCCTGCCGGTGGATGATAGCACTCGTTCGCCGTGGTAGGCTCGGCTGGTTTGCGCTGTACTGCGCGGTAGTGGGCGGTATTACGGTGGTACTAACGCTGCTGCGCTAGTGGGGTACGAGGAGCTACTGACCTACTACCCTGGCAAAGATCTGGCGCAAGGGCACATCTTTCTGGTGGATAAACCGCTAGGGTGGACCTCATTCAATGTGGTTGGCAAGGTGCGGCATCTGCTGCGTAGATACCTCGGGCTGAGGTCAATAAAGGTAGGCCATGCTGGGACTTTGGACCCGTTGGCCACGGGGCTCATGGTGGTATGTGTAGGTAGGGCCACTAAGCTTGCAGGGACGCTCACCGGAGAGGATAAGCGCTATTTGGCTACGTTCACCCTCGGGACTACCACTCCATCGTATGATAGGGAGACCGCGGTGGATGCAGAGTATAGTGTAGAGCACATTACTCCAGAGGCAATAATACGGGTGGCAGAATCGTTCTTGGGTGTATATCAGCAAGTACCGCCTCTATTTTCGGCAAAACGTGTGGAGGGGAAAAGGGCCTACGAGGTGGCGCGTAAGGGGCGCGAGGTAGAGCTTCTCCCAGTACCAGTTACCATTAAGCAGTTCAGTGTGCTCGGAATAGAGATGCCGAATGTGGAGGCCGATGTGGAATGCAGCAAGGGAACATACATCAGGGCGTTAGCGCGGGATTTTGGGCAGAGGTTGGGGTGTGGTGCCCATTTGAATGCACTCAGGCGAACGGCGAGCGGTGGGTTCTCTTTGCAAGATGCGATGACTCCCGAAGGGCTTGAACAATTCTTGAAATTGGTGGGTGAGGGGCAACCAAAGCTAGGTTAGCAGGGCAACGTTGCCAGAAGAGGTTCGCTTGCCTATATATTCTGTACCAGGGCAATAGGGATTTAGGAGGGTATTATATAAACGAGGGTTATGAAGCTATCGCAATTTCAATTCGATTTACCACAGGAGCTAATAGCACGCTATCCTACCGAAGAACGTGATAAGGCTCGGCTAATGGTGGGAACTCGGCGGAATGGGAAGATTGAGCATAAGCAGTTTAAAGATCTGCTGCATTACCTGGGCGATGGCGATACGCTGGTGATGAATGATACGAAGGTGTTTCCCGCCCGCCTGCATGGGAAGAAGGAGAAAACCCAAGCAGACATAGAGGTGTTTCTCCTACGAGAGCTGAATGCTGAGAGTCGGCTGTGGGATGTGCTGGTAGATCCTGCGCGAAAAATCCGCATAGGGAATAAGCTCTACTTTGGCGAGGGGGACATGATGGTGGCAGAAGTGGTGGACAATACCACGAGCCGTGGAAGAACGCTGCGATTCTTGTACGATGGTCCCCATGAGGAGTTCCGGGCGCGGCTTTTCGAGTTGGGTGAAACGCCTCTGCCAAAATCGGTAGGTCGTCCTCCTGAGCCAGTGGATGTAGAGCGTTACCAGACGATATACGCAGAGCATGAAGGGGCTGTGGCGGCTCCTACGGCTGGGCTGCATATTAGCCGCGAGCTTCTGAAGCGTCTGCAGATTAAGGGGGTGAACCTGGGATACATCACCCTGCACGTGGGGCTGGGAAATTTCCGCAGGATAGAGGTTGAGGATCTCTCTAAGCATAAGGCCGATGCGGAGCAGATAGTGATAACGCAGGAGGCTGCAGATCTCATAAACAACACGCTGGACAAGGGGAAGCAGGTATGCGCAGTGGGTACAACGGTAGTGCGGACGCTGGAGAGTTCGGTAACCACAGACAACCGGGTTCTTAGCTTTTCTGGCTGGACGAATAAATTCATCTTCCCTCCCTACGCGGTGCAGCTCCCCACCATGCTGGTTACCAACTTCCATCTGCCTTGCACAGCGCAGATGATGACGGTGGCATCGTTCTCTGGGTATGAGTTCATGCGGGAGATGTACGAGATAGCAGTACGTGAAAAGTACCAGTTTGGCACGTATGGCGATGCCATGCTCGTGCTGTAGGTGATCTGGGGATTTTTTGGAGGGATGATGCCCAACAATGAGCTAGCACGCTCTTTTATATTCGCCGATGGTTTCTGGGGGGGCTATCTTATTGTATATATTGTAAGTTCTTGAATATTAGAGAGATAATTGTTCTAATTGTGGTACATGAGTGGCGATTTGAAGGGGAGTGGTTTGATGGGAAGAGTGCTTGCAATTGATGCTCGTTACGTTACGAGTAGAACAATTGAAAATAAATACGTACCTTAGCGTCCAGAAATCAAGGTAGGGAGTTAGAATGGCTGAGTACAGCAAGGTGCTTCAGGAGGTGCTACACTATGGTAGGGAGCTCGCAGTTCGCTACCGCAGCAAGAATGTAGCCCCAGATCATCTACTGCTTGCGCTGCTTAAAGTGCGTGGCAGCACGGTTCGCCAGGTACTCGATGAACGGATGCGGGTGGATCTGGATCGTTTGCAGACGAGCCTGAGCAGCTATATCCAGGAGCGAGCAGATGGTGAGCGGGACGATTCTGAGCCTGTGGGGCTATCGCGAGAGGCTAAGCAGGTATTCCACGATGCCTACCATGAGGCGGTAAAAACGAACTCCATGCTGGTTACTGAGATCCATCTCCTGCTGGGCATCCTGCTGAATGAGGATGAGCATGCCTGCCGTTTGCTACGAGAGATGGATGTGGATTACCAAGCGTTTCGGCTAGAGTCTAGAGAGGTAGACCCCAACAATGGTGAAGAGGGTTCTGATGAGCATTCTCGCCTTTCCCATGAGGGGGATTCTTTGGGTGGGCTGAACAGGGAGGAGGAGGAAGAGGATGATTCCCGATTCTCGTTTAAGGATTACTGCGTAAATCTCACGGAGCTTGCACGTCGGCAGAAGCTGGACCATGTGGTGGGCCGTGCTGACGAGTTGGCTCGCATGGAGCAAATACTCTGCCGGCGCCGCAAGAATAATGTGGTGCTAATAGGTGAACCTGGCGTGGGGAAGACCGCGCTGGTGGAGGGTTTGGCCCAAAAGATTGCGAACGGAGATGTGCCATTACCCCTACGAGACAAAGAGATCGTGCAGCTGGATATGGCTGCCATGGTGGCTGGCACGAAGTATAGGGGCGAGTTTGAGAATCGGATGAAAGGATTGGTGGAGACGATAAAGAAAAATCCCAATATTATCGTTTTCATGGACGAGCTCCATACGCTAGTGGGCATGGGGTCGGCGAGCGGTTCGCTAGATGGTGCTAACATCCTGAAACCAGCCCTCTCACGTGGCGAGATCCAAGTAATAGGTGCAACAACGCTAGACGAGTATAGGGAGCGCATAGAGAATGATGGCGCGCTAGAACGGCGATTCCAGAGTATAATGGTAGAGCCAATGGGGGATGCCGAGACCGTGGAATTACTACAGAGCGTGAGCAAGGCCTACGAGACGTTCCACAATGTGCGCTATACTCCCGAGGCATTGCGAGAGTGCGTTGCGCTTACAACCCGCTACGTAACGGGGCGCGAGCAGCCTGATAAAGCGATAGATGCGCTCGATGAAACGGGGGCAAGGGTGGCCCTCCGTTCACAGGATAAGCCACCTACACGGGTGCGTTTTTTCCTAGAGCAGATACAGCATTGCCGCGAGGAGTTACAGGTGGCCGAGCAGGATGGAAATGCCGCGCTGGCGGAAGATATAAAGCGTCGTAAGCTCGCCCTGACGGAAGACATGGAGCAGGCTCTTGGAGGATGGGAAGAGGTTCGTCGGCACAATGCCCCGCTGGTGGAGGCTCACGATGTGGCCGATACGGTGGCGCTTATGGCCAACCTGCCTCTAAGGCGTGTGGAGCAAACCGAAGGGGAACGTCTGCTGAACCTAGAGCAAGAGCTTAAGAATTCTGTGATTGGGCAGGATGAGGCTGTAGGAGTGGTGGCACGGGCTATACGGCGGAATAGATCGGGGATGCGAGATCCTAAGCGTCCCATAGGCACGTTCCTATTCCTAGGGCCTACGGGCGTGGGTAAAACCTACTTGGCGCAGGAGCTGGCTGATTACCTCTTTGGCGGTGCTGATAACTTGATACGGGTGGATATGGGTGAATTCCAACAGGGATTCAATGTATCGCGACTCATCGGTCCGCCTCCAGGGTATCTGGGCTACAATGAGGGGGGGCAGCTCACCGAACGCGTCCGTAGGCATCCCTACTCGGTGGTACTTTTTGATGAGATAGAGAAGGCCTCGCCGGAGGTATACAACCTACTCCTACAGATGCTGGATGAGGGACGTATGGCCGATGCTAAGGGGCGTAAGGTTAATTTCCGCAATACGGTGATCATCATGACCTCTAACGTTGGAAGTCGTGAACTGAGCGAGTACGGTGACGGTGTCGGCTTCTTAACCCAGCACCGTAAGAGCGTGCTTGACCAAGATCGCCAACGGTTCATAACCAAGGCTCTAGAACGGAGATTCCCCCCAGAATTCCTCAATAGGGTAGACGAACTCGTGTATTTCAACACCCTGAATCCTAAGGCGATGGAGCGTATCCTAGAGGTGAATCTTCGGAGGATGGAGGCGCAGCTCTCTGAGGAAGGGGTAGCGTTTGATCTCTCAAAGCCTGCCCGGGAGTTCGTACTGAGCCAAAGTTTCGACACGAAGTACGGTGCTAGACCACTGAGGCGAGCACTGCAACGTTACGTGGAGGATACGTTAGCCGAAATTTTACTACGGCAGCGCCTGCAACGCGGCAATAGGGTTCTGCTAGATTACAGCGAGGAGAAGGGAATGTACGCAGAGGTTGAAGGGCTTTCTCCTGAAATCCAAGAGCCAAAGAAGGCTCTTCCAATGGTGGAATGAACCAGCGGGTGAATCAGGAGGCGGAGTAATCTGTTCTCTAGAAGAAACTATAAAATATTTGGAAAGATGGCAAGGAGTGTAAAGTTCGGGGGTAACCCGATAGAGCTTCTGGGTACAGAGGTGAAGGTGGGCGATAAGGCGCAGGGCTTCACTTGTGTAGGTATGGATCTCAAACCTGTATCATTGGCCGACTATGAGGGCAAGGTTCGTGTGTTGAGCGTATTCCCCTCGATAGATACCCCTGTGTGCTCTTTGCAGGCTGGCAAATTCAATGCCCAGGCGGGTGAACTTGGCGACAAGGTGCAGATTTTCACCATTTCTTGCGATTTACCATTTGCACTGGGTCGCTACTGCGGTGCTCACGGCGTGAAGAATATGGTGATGCTCTCAGACCACCGCGATCTCGACTTTGGAATGAAGTACGGTTTTGTGCTGAGCGGTCTTCGCCTGTTGGCACGCGGAGTGGTGGTGGTAGATAAGTCGGGAGTGGTGCGGTATGCAGAATATGTACCCGATGTGGCCAATGAACCCAATTACGATAAGGTGATGGAGGTGGTGAAGAACCTCTTGTAAATAGATGCAATACAGGGTGGTGGAGTGATCTGCCTCTCTCTTTTTTTACCTGCAATCCATACGGAGTGTTGCAGGGCTAACCGACTAAACCATAAGCTCTACGATATGAAACTATTGGAAGGCAAAACGGCAGTGATAACCGGGGCGGCTCGGGGTATTGGGAAGGCTATAGCATTGACGTTTGCACGCGAGGGGGCCAATGTGGCTTTCTCAGATATGGTGCGTAACGAGGCCTTTGAGCAGACAGAGAAGGAGCTCAATGCCCTAGGGGTGAAGGCTAAAGGCTATACGAGTGATGCGAGTAGCTTGGCCGACAGCGAGAAGTTCATAGACGAGGTAGCGGCTGACTTCGGTCGTATTGATGTGCTGGTGAACAATGCTGGGATAACCCGTGATGCACTGCTTATGCGAATGACCGAAGAGCAGTGGGATCTTGTGCTGAAGGTGAATCTTAAGTCGGCCTTTAACCTTACCAAGGCAGTTCAGAAGGTAATGCTTAAGCAGAAGTTTGGTAGCATCATCAATATGAGTTCAGTGGTGGGTGTGGCAGGCAACGCAGGGCAATCCAACTATTCTGCTTCTAAGGCTGGGATGATAGGTTTTACCAAATCGATAGCCCAGGAGCTGGGATCTCGCAACATCCGTACGAATGCCATAGCGCCCGGATTCATTATCACCGACATGACGGGGGTACTATCTGAAGAGGTGCGTAAGGGCTTTGAGGCACGTATCCCACTCAGACGGGGTGGAACGCCGCAAGATGTGGCCAATGTGGCACTATTCCTAGCCTCTGATCTCTCCAGCTATGTGAATGGGCAGGTGATTAATGTGTGCGGTGGAATGACGATGTAGCTCTCTGCGAGTGAAATTAGTAGGCCCTGCGGGTAGGATGCCCCCAGGGCCTATTTTTGTCTTTTGGTAGCGGTGCGAAGATGGACGGTGGCGTGGGATGCAGAATTGATAAGGGGCATTAGCAGTTATAAGACATCTGCAAAACTCACATAAGCGATGTGGTGCGGGAAGCGGGAGAGCGCATGGGTGAGCGGGCAACTTTCGTGATTGATACGCCGCGCCCTTACAGCATCTCTTCTGCGTGATGGTTGGGCTTTTGAGAGGAGGTCTTTAATCAATTTACAGTCTCTTCGATAAATTTAATCGTTGTTTGATTAAAACAGATTTATCCGCAAGAAGAGGAAAGACCTCTACCAAAGATTGAACCGTATGTGACTTTTGCAGAGGTCTCATTATTTTGCTACCTTTGCCTTTGAATTACTGGGGGCTATCCACCAGTTAATCGGTTCGGTAGCCAGCCCCAACCCACTCAGAGAGGACCTCTAAGGATAGTGGGCATGGAACGGGAGAGAAGCGCATTGGGGCAGGCAGCACGTGGAATGGGGAGGTGCTAGAAGAAGTTAGTTTGTCGAACGGTAAAAAATCACTGCCATGAAGCTAAATCCTGAGCAGCAGGCCCGCGAGGCCGAGATCGCGGACCGTTCGTTCTACCATACCATTCGCCAGCACAGCTGGGAGGAACTCGGTAACAGGGTGTACGATAGCACCTCTCGCGATGTGGAACGAGCCTTGCGCCATGCGGGAGATGCTGACCTGCATGACTTCGCCGCATTGATTTCGCCAGCTGCAGAGCCGTACCTAGAGCCTATGGCCCGCGAAAGTGAGCGGTTGACTAGGAAGCGATTCGGCAGGGCAATATCGTTATACGTGCCGCTCTACCTGTCCAACTCATGCTCTAACAGCTGCGTATACTGCGGCTATAGCTACCAAAATAGGATTGTTAGGAAAACTCTAACCCAGGAGGAGATACTCTCCGAGGCAGAGAGTATACGAGCTCTTGGTTTTGAACACATACTTCTGCTTACTGGCGAGCATGCTCGGGTGTCGGGTTTCGATTATCTGCGCGAAGCGATAAAACTCTTACGCCCAATATTCCCCCAGATCTCAATAGAGGTGCAGCCTATGAGTTCTACTGAGTACGCCATACTCGAGCGCGAAGGGCTGAATGCAGTGTACGTGTACCAAGAAACCTATAATGAGACTCGTTATCCCGCCTACCACCTTGCGGGTAAAAAGGCTGACTATCGTTATAGGCTCGAGACCCCAGATAGGATAGGTGCTGCAGGGGTGCATCGCATAGGACTTGGGGCATTGCTTGGGCTTGAGGATTGGCGCGTGGAGTCGCTCTGTGTAGCCATGCACCTCCGCCACTTACAGGGGCTTTACTGGAAGAGCAAATACTCGGTGGCCTTCCCGCGCCTAAGGCCACATGCGGGTTGCTTTGAACCGCAGTTCCATGTGAAGGATAGGAACTTAATGCAGATTATAACGGCCTACCGTCTCTTTGATGAGAACCTAGAGATGTCACTCACCACGCGGGAGTCGGCCTTTTTCAGGGATCACGCTTTCCCGTTGGGTATCACCTCTTTGAGCGCTGGGTCACACACAGAACCTGGGGGCTACGCCAAGCCGAACAAAGAGCTTGAACAGTTCCAGATATCAGACGCACGTTCGCCAGAGGAGGTGGAAAGGATGCTAGTAGCCAAGGGATTCGATCCCGTGTGGAAGGACTGGGATAGGGTGCTACAGTAGAGCTGGCATAGGTGCAATGCACAGTGGGCATGGTAGGAGCAATGTTTTTTTCACCTTGCAGAGCGTGCATCCGTTTGGAGCGCGAAAGTGTGAATGTGTGGTTCTATACAGATAAATTTTACCAGACAAGCTGCCAATGGAGTCTGTGTTCCGAGAGCGTTATGCACGTAGCCTCCCTTTAGACGATATGGGCGAAGAGGGGCTAGAACGGTTGCGGGGAGCGTGTGTGGCCGTGCTGGGTGCAGGCGGACTGGGGTCTGCAGTGCTGCCGTTGCTCGTTTCCCAGTTTGTGGGGCGAATAGTGCTGATTGATAACGATTCTGTGTCGCTATCAAACCTTCCGAGGCAGACCCTCTACGGTACACCAGATGTGGGATCGGACAAGGTAGACCTGGCGGTTCAGCGGCTCATGCATCTGAATGCAGATGTGTGGGTGGAACCCTTGAAAATACGGCTATCAGCAGATAATATCCATGCAATAGACGGGGTAGATCTCCTGCTGGACTGTACGGATAATTTTGACACACAATATCTTATAGATGATTATGCTTCCGAGCATTCTATACCTGTGGTGTGGGGTGCTGTTGACTGGTATGCGGGGCAAGTAGCAGTGTTCCACGGTGTTCGGGGGACTACCCTCCGTGGAATATTCCCAGAACCGAAGGATAGGGTGCATGGTGCTGATGCTGTTTACCCGCCTGCTGTCCAGTGGGTTGGTAGTGTTATGGCCAGCGAGGCTATCGGTTGGTTGCTCGGCAATGCTAAGCTCGATGGCCGATTGCTACAGATGGATATGAAAAGGTATAGCGTGGAGATGTTTGAGCTGTAGGGAGTCGCAAGTATAGAAGAGGATATAGAATCCTACGCTTAAGCAAAGCAGTTCTAGGGTATGAGGATACGGAGAGGTAGAGAGTCTTCTCGCAGGAGGAATGTGTAATCAGTAGGTTCTAATATGGTTATGCCATCTGTTCTTGCAGTGCCAATTTTCATGTCCAGTAGGTGATTACAAAACGCATTGCGCTTGCAGAATCGGTAGATGTGTATCGGGAAGAGGTTCTCTATAATTTCAATAAATTCAGGCAGATCTATTCGGTAATCTGTTCATGGGTAATGATGTTGCTATGCCCCACCTTCTTCTGATCACCTACTATTGGCCTCCCTGTGGTGGAGCTGGCGTACAGCGCTGGCTGAAGATGGTCAAGTACCTCGTACCCCTGGGCTGGCGAGTTACGGTGTACACGCCGAGCAACCCTGCCTTTCCCGATAGGGATGAGAGTTTGGCTGAAAGTATTCCTGAAGGGGTAGAGCTTGTCAAACGGCCTATACTAGAGCCTCTGCGCCTATTGGAGCATTTGACATCCAAGAGGAAGCCTTCTATGGGAGTTGGACTGCTTAACCAAACCAAGGGGACTCGTTCACTGTTTTCGCAGCTTATCCTGTGGGTTCGGGCGAATTGTTTCATTCCCGATGCCCGTTTCCTTTGGATTCGCCCCTCGGTACGCTATCTCGCCAGATGGTTAAAGGCTAATCCGGTGGATGTGTTGGTTACCACAGGACCTCCCCACTCCATGCACCTCATAGGGCGCAGGCTGCACCGGCAGATAAATATCCCGTGGCTGGCTGATTTCCGCGATCCTTGGGTGAATATCGACTATGCGCAACATTTGCCCTTAACTCGCTGGGCGCACTCTAGGCATCGGAATCTAGAGAATGCTGTGCTGCGGGAAGCAACAGCAGTATCGACGGTTTCGCCAGGTACGTTCAGAGAATTTGAGGATCGGGTGAAGGAGAGTATCTATATGATACCCAACGGTTACGATTCGGAGGACTTTCAGAATCCCATTCTTTACGCCCAAAAGAAGTGTGTAAATATAATCCACGTTGGCTCGTTGAATGCTGACCATAATCCGGTGCTGCTATGGCATGCATTGTCTATATTAGCAAAGGAGAGAGGATTGCTACCTGATTCGATAAAGGTTGAATTCGTGGGTTCTGTGGATGTTAAGGTTCGTAATTCAGTGGTAGAGAATGGAGTAGAGAGTTATGTGGAATTCCATTCGTCCATTCTCCACAGCGAAGTGCCAGCTAGGCTAGCGACCTCTAGTTTACTCCTGTTGAGTATCAACGACGCGCCACGCAGCAAGGATATTCTTACCGGGAAGCTCTTTGAGTACCTGGCGGCTCGTAGGCCTATAGTGGTGCTTGGTCCAAAGGATGGCGACGCGGCGAGGTTGGTAGAGGA
Source organism: Bacteroidia bacterium (assembly GCA_013333835.2). Lineage (GTDB taxonomy): Bacteria > Bacteroidota > Bacteroidia > Bacteroidales > CAJPTX01 > Bacteroides_D. Next base: position 13,720 of record JABCOB020000209.1, on the reverse strand, counting down.
TACCCGTTCTGGCGTGGTATTTGGCAGTGGTGATGCTGAAAAGTTGGCAGATTATCTCCAATTGGCTCTCGATCAAGAGGCACACGGAGGAATCCCCAATACCAGCGGCGATATCTCAACTTACTCGCGCGAAGGGTTGGCCAGGCGTATGGACGGGGTCTTACGGGGCATGATAGCCAAGTAGAACTGCCTGAAACGTTCTGATTTTCGAAGGAAAAGAGAATTTTAAGTACGAAAATACGCATCATAACGAGGATTCTCCCTATTCTGCATCGTAAGTCTCGCAGCATCGTTTCCGTTATCACTAGAAATTTTCTACCTTTGCGGCAACTTTATACACAAATCGTAATGAGATCCAAGTTACTGTTCCTCTTGGCAATCGCGGTATTGCCATTCGTATTCGCTTGCAACACAGCCAAGCAGAATTACGAAACTGTGCAGGGCGACCAGATGGGTACCAGAATCTACACGCTAGACAACGGGCTAAAGGTCTACCTCTCAGTGAACTCTGATGAACCCCGTATCCAGGCTAATATTGCCGTGCGGGTGGGTAGCAAGAATTACCCTGCAGAGACCACGGGGCTTTCCCACTACCTAGAACACCTCATGTTCAAGGGTACGCCACGCTACGGCACCATGAACTACGAGGCCGAGAAGCCCTATCTTGACCAGATTGAGGCACTCTACGAGGAGTACCGCCAGCTCACCGACCCAGCGGAGCGTGCAGCCAAGTACCATGAGATCGATAGCGTCTCATACCTGGCCTCGCAGTACTCCATTCCAAACGAGTATGATAAGCTTATGTCAGCTATCGGTGCGCAGGGTACCAACGCCTATACCTCATTTGACCAGACGGTGTACGTGGAGAACATCCCCTCGAACCAGGTTGAAAACTGGGCAAAAATCCAGGCGGATCGCTTCCAGCACATGGTGATTCGTGGTTTTCACACCGAGCTAGAGGCTGTGTATGAGGAAAAGAACACCACAATGGATAGGGACGGTGATCGTCTACTCGATTCCCTCATAGCCAATCTTTACCCAGACCATCCATATGGAACTCAGACCACCATTGGCACGCAGGAGCATCTCAAAAACCCCTCCATCACCAACATCAAGAAGCATTACGACACCTACTACCGCCCGAATAACGTGGCGATATGCATGGCTGGAGATTTCAATCCAGACTCTGTAATGGCCATCATTAGGAAGTACTTCGGCGAATGGCAGCCTAACCCAAGCATCCCCTGGCTGGATGTGCAGCCGCTAGGGCCGCTTACGCAGGTACACGAGGCTAATGTGTATGGTACTCAGGCAGAAGAACTCTACATCGGATGGCGTATCCCAGGTACGGCAGACCCTGATAATGCGATGCTCACGGTAGTAGCCAATCTCCTCTACAATGGCACTGCGGGGCTTATAGATGTTGACGTGGTTCAGAAGCTTAAGGCTCTATCGGCCTTTGCGGGCAACCTGGGCATGGTAGATTATGATGCCTTTATACTAGGCGGCTCGCCGCTAGAGGGGCAGAAGCTTGAGGGTCTGCGAGATCTGCTGCTGGAGGAAGTGAAAAAGCTCAAAGCGGGCGATTTCTCCGAAGAGCTACTCGCCTCTATAGTGAGCAATGAACGTGCGGATCTTATGCGGAATCTCGAGTCCAACAGTGGGCGTGTGAGCACTATGGTGAGCGCTTTCTTGGCGCAGCTTCCCTGGGCTGACGTGGTGAACCGCGTGGATAAAATGAAGTCTGTGACCAAGGAGCAGGTGGTAGCTTGGGCGAATAAGTATCTGGTTGATAACGGCTATGTAGTGAGCTACAAACGTCTAGGCGAAAATACCTCACGCCAGGAGATCGAGAAGCCAAAGATCACCCCCATCCAGATGAATCGCGACACCGTGAGCGAATTTGTACGCGAGGTACAGCTCTCTCAGCCAGCTCCAATAGAGCCGAAGTTTGTAGATTTCACAAAAGATTTACAGGTCTACCCATTGCGCGATAGCGTAGAGGTCCTCCAGACTCAGAATACCACCAACGGGCTTTTCAGCGTACAGTACATTTTCCCGCTGGGGACTAACCACAGCCGTACCATAGAGCTGGCGGCAGGCTACATGGATGTGCTTTCAGATGAGGAAATGAGCCTCGAGGCGTTCAATGCTAAGCTCTACAGCCTTGCAGCGAGCTATTCACTTAGGGTTTCAGATCGTGAGGCGCGCATCTACGTTAGTGGACTGAACGAGAATATTGAAGAGACGCTGGCTCTGGTAGAAAAGCACCTGAAGACCCTACTCCCAGATTCCGCCCTCTATGCCGATTATGCGGAGAGCACGCTAAAGGAACGGGCAGATGCCAAGCTCGATATGAATATGATGTTTTCGGGTGTAAGGAGCTATGCCTACTATGGTCCTGAGAACCCATTCAACTCCGTGCTATCCAATACGGAGCTTAAAGGGCTAGATCCCCAGAAGCTTGTAGATGAGGTAAAGAGCCTCTTCAGCCTGCCTCACACTGTGGTTTACTACAGTCCCGACGGGCAGGAGAAGGCAATGCAGGTGCTAATGGCCGCCCACCCAGCACCAGAGCAGCTCATGCCAAGCCCGAAGCTACTGCACAGTTTTGAGTACCGGAAGCCTACTACCACAGAGGTTTTCGTTGCTAGCTATCCTAGCGCGCAGGTCTTCTTCTCGCACTATGCCCACACTGGCAAGTATTACAGCTTAGATATGCAGCCATCCGTCAACCTCTTCAATGAGTATTTCGGTGGTTCTATGAATGCCATAGTCTTCCAGGAGATACGGGAGGCGAGAGCCTTGGCTTACAGCGCCAGCGCCCGTTTCGGTGTGCCCACTCGCCTAGATCGGCCATACGTAATGACAAGTTTTGTGGGTACGCAGGCCGACAAGCTTGGCGATGCTATAGCCGCGATGAATGAGATCCTGGCCAACATGCCGCTTTCCGAAAAATCGTTCAAGGTTGCCCAGGATGCCATAATGGCGAACTTGAGGACTGATCGCTACTCCGCTCGGCAAATCCCCAACTACTGGCTTAGTCTGCAGAAGTTAGGCCTCTCTTCAGATCCAAGGATTGAACTTTTCGCCAAGGTGCCTACGCTCACCCTAACCGATATAGAGACCTTCCAGAAGGAGAACATCAAGCCTCTGGTGTACAACTATGCCGTGCTGGGCGATCTTAAGAAGCTTAACCAAAAGCCCCTCCAGCAGCTCGGCCCTGTAAAGGTTCTCACCCAAGAACAGATATTCGGCTACTAATCCTATTTTCCCAGCCTTTAAGGCCCTCTCGGTGCGCCGAGAGGGCTTTTTTTTTGCGGAAGTCAGTGGAAACTTTTTGACGCAACGCTTAAAACTGACCGTAGCAAAGTTTACACCCTAACAGCGCATTGGTTATATGCTGAAGAAAACCAAACGTAAATATAGCCAGTTGTGTTTGTAAATAATAATTCTTTCCTTACCTTTGTGGCAGTATTCAATCCATTATTGTATGAACACCCGTTCGCTACTTGCACAGCTTTTACGCTATATGGGGCCGCGTCGAGCCTTTTACCCCTGGGCGCTAGCCTTCTCTTTCCTCGGGAATCTGGTGGGTATGCTGCCATTCATTTTCCTGTGGTTGGTAGCAAGATCCCTGCTCGCCGAAGGGCCAGAGAACCCAGAGATACTCACATATGCTTGGTGGGCTTTTGGGACTGCTGTTGCGGGGTTACTGCTCTATTTCACTGGCCTTACCTTTTCGCATATTGCAGCTTTCCGGGTAGAACGGAACATGCGCTACACGGCCATGCAGCGAGCTGTGAGTATGCCGCTAGGTTTTTACACGAAGAATACCGTAGGGCGGATGCGCAAGATCATAGATGATAATGCGAGCATCACGCACACGTTTACGGCGCACCAGCTGCCCGATCTGGTGGGCGCCATCACCCTTTTGCTGGTCACCTTTATCCTGACCTTTACTATCGACTGGCGGATGGGGTTGCTCTGCATGGTGCCGCTCTCGGTTGCGCTCCTCATCTTTGGCGTATTCATGAACACGAGCGATAATCGCGGCAAGATGCAAGAGTATATGGGCAAGCTGGAGGATATGAATACCGAGGCGGTGGAATACGTGCGCGGGATACCCGTGGTAAAGACCTTTCAGCAGACTGTATACAGCTTCAAGCGATTCTATACCGCTATCAAGAGCTACCGCGATTGGGCTACGACCTACACCGTCAGCCTCCGGGCTCCCATGGTGGTCTACCTCGTAGTAGTCAACAGCTTCCCGTTCCTTTTGATCCCACAGGCTATCATTCTGATTATCTGGGGAAACCCGTGGCATCTGGTGGTGGTGAATCTGCTCTTTTACGTACTCATAACGCCCTTCTATAGCCAGACGCTGATGAAGATCATGAACCTGAGCTATGGCTACCAGCAGACTCAGGAGGCGCTAGAGCGGATAGATGGGCTTTTTTCTGATACCAAGCCGCTAGAGGTGCAGGGTACGCCGGCTATACCCAAAGAGTTCAGCATTGCTCTGCGTGATGTGAGCTTTTCGTATGCAAAGGATGCGCCCAGGGTACTTGCAGACTTCTCCCTTGCCATTCCCCAGGGGAAACTCTGCGCATTGGTAGGCCCATCAGGAGGCGGAAAGACCACCGTCGCCCGCCTCATTGCAAGATTCTGGGAAGTGGATGAGGGGAGCATTACAATAGGAGGAGTAGACATCCGCCAGATCCCTCAGCAGGAATTGATGCGATGCGTAGCCATAGTATTTCAGAATCCCCATCTATTCAAGACCACCATTCGGGAGAATCTGCTTCTGGCCAATCCGCAAGCCACAGAGCAGCAAATAGCAGATGCACTTGAACTCGCCCAATGTCAAGATATTATAGCAAAATTCCCGCAAGGAGTTGATACCCCACTGGGGGCTAATGGCGTTTACCTCTCTGGGGGCGAGGCCCAGCGAATAGCCATAGCCCAGGCCATACTGAAAGATGCCCCCATTATCCTGCTCGATGAAGCCACTGCATTTGCCGATCCGGAGAATGAGCAGCTGATCCAGCAAGGATTGCAGCAGCTAACCCGTGGAAAGACCGTCGTGATGATAGCCCACCGGCTCTCCTCAGTTCGCGAGGCAGACCAGATAGTGGTTCTGCAAGAAGGGAGAATAGAGGAGCAGGGTACCCACCAGGAGCTCTTGGGCAAAGGGGGACTCTACGCCCGCATGTACGACGATTACACCAAGGCGGCCCAGTGGTCTCTCTAGCCATTGCAGCATTCCAATCCATTGATATCTACCGAATTGAGATAAGAATTTTCAATACCCATGATACACTATCTTCAGCACAGATTAGCCACCGACCGCGAGGGGGCTATAATCCTCATAAGAGGGGCTATCTTTACCACTCTGCAGCATTTTTCCCTTTTCCTCCCAGTGATGCTGGTCTACCTCTTTATAGATAGCATTCTGCGGAATGTCCAGTTGGGTATAGCGCCTGGGGTGGCCGATTTTTGGCTGTACGTAGGCCTAGCCGTGCTGGCAGCATTGGCCATCGGCATACTCTCTGTGTTCCACTACAATAGCACCTACCTTGCCGTCTACTCCGAGGGGATGAACCGGCGTGTCCATTTGGCCGAGACGCTCCGTAAGCTCCCGCTCTCGTTCTTCGCCCAGCGGAATCTCTCAGATCTCACCTCCACGGTGATGAAGGATGCCCAGGATCTCGAACAGATCTTCTCGCATGCAGTGCCCCAGCTTATTGCTGCGCTTGTCGTTATCCTTGTTGCTTTCGTGGGGCTGCTTTTCTACAGCTGGCAGCTTACCCTTGCGCTCTTCTGGGTTATCATCTTAGCGCTCATCCTCTTCTGGTTTAGCAAGCGGAAGATGAATGCGATTCACAAGGCTCAGCAGGGGCGAACGCTTGCCGTTACAGAGCGGATAGAGGAGGGGATAGATGGGGCCAATGAGATCAAATCGTTCAACCTGCAGCAGCACTACCTGAAGGATTTGGATGGCGATCTCGAACGCTATGAGCAAGGGCAGAATAAAGGAGAGCTGCACCTGGCTGTGATTGTAGGTTCACTGACCTCACTGCTGAAGCTCGGGATGCCCACCCTGGTACTCGTTGGGACGGTTCTAATGGCGAATGGCTCGCTAGACCTACTAACCTTCCTGCTTTTCATCGTTATAGCCTCTATGATCTTTGAACCCATAGTGGAGGTGATGAACCAAGCTTCACTGCTCTTCTACCTCGATACCAGAGTCGAACGTACCCGCCAGATCTTCGAGAGTTCGCAGCAGCAGGGAGAGACGGGAGTGGAGGTGAAGGATTACACCCTAGAGTTTAGGCATGTAGATTTCTCCTACGAGGCGGGAGTTCCCGTGCTGCACAATGTGAGCTTTACTGCCAAGCAGGGTGAAATAACCGCGCTGGTAGGCCCCTCTGGCGGTGGAAAGAGCACAGCAGCACGCTTAGCCGCAAGGTTTTGGGATGTAACAGGAGGGAGCATAACCCTTGGGGGGATAGATATTTCCACCATCGACCCCGAGGAACTCCTTCAGCATTACTCCATTGTATTCCAGGATGTGGTGCTATTCAACGCCTCTCTGATGGATAATATCCGCATCGGGCGACGTAATGCCACCGATGAGGAAGTGCTAGCCGCTGCCAAGCTAGCCCAGTGCGATGAGTTCGCCCTTTCATTGCCAGCTGGCTACCAAACCGTGATTGGGGAGAATGGTAGCACGCTCTCAGGCGGTGAAAGACAGCGGCTCTCCATTGCCAGAGCCATACTGAAGAATGCGCCGATTATCCTGCTCGACGAGGCTACCGCTTCACTCGATGTGGAGAATGAAACGAAAATTCAGGAAGCCCTCAGCACCTTGGTGAAGGGAAAGACGGTGCTCATCATAGCCCATCGCATGCGCACGGTAGCCAGAGCCAATAGGGTGGTGGTACTACGTGGCGGCGAGTGCGTAGAGCAGGGGACGCCCGCAGAGCTTAAGTCGCAGAACGGCGAGTTTGCGCATATGGTGGAGGTACAGATGCAGACCGTGTAGGCGGTGGGAGACCACTGCAAAAGTTCCCGTAAGGGGGATTCCTCTTGTGGGTAAACAGGTTTTAATTAAGCGGCTCAAATTATCGAAGACCGTAGCTATACGGCGTTCCGCACCGTTTAAGAGAGCTTAGTGTAGTCTCGCAGAGTACGGAATTCGCAAGAAAGCGGGGGCGTGGCTCAGGCCGCGCCCCCGCTTTTTGAATATGCACGGAGACCTTTGCACAAGACTCGCATGCGCCCACTTTGTAGCGGAATCCTTTTTCTTTCTTGTGATTTAAAAGGATTTTAATCAGCCATTTACATTTTACCGACGACAGTAGCTACGCAGCGAGCAGCATGGAGGATTTCGCCAGAGGACGCGCATTAGGCATTGAGCCAAGGGTTGTTATTTTTTCCCCTTCAGCCAATCCAGCACCTGCCCGGCGTGGTCATCCGTCTTCACCTTGCTGAAGATCTGCAGGATTCGTCCGTCTTCCCCTATGAGGAATGAGGCGCGCGCGATGCCCATGTACTCTCGCCCAGCCATTTTCTTCTTCTGCCATACCCCGTAGGCTTCGGCCACAGCATGCGTGGTGTCAGCCAGTAGGCGGAATGGGAGGTTATGCTTGGCGATGAATCCGATGTGCGAGCGATCGCTCTGGGGGCTCACACCCAGTACCTCTACCCCATTGGCTTTCAGCTCTGCGAATCCATCACGCAGGCTGCAGGCCTCGGCGGTGCAACCCGGCGTATTGTCTTTCGGGTAGAAATACAGCAAGAGCTTTTTACCACGGAAATCCTTGAGCGACACCATATTGCCCTTTTCATCCGTGGTTGCGAAGTCGGGTGCGGCATCGCCAGCTTGCAGTGTTAAGTTTACCATCTCTTCAGCTTGCTTTACTGTATCGTTTAACAAGCCAGGATGCCCAATTGTTCGTGCGGTCACCGCGAAGGGGGCTACCAGCATGCAGGAGGCGTATAGAGCCGTCCGGAAGATTGAAAATCGCATACGCATTATTTATTTGGTTTATTGGTTGTATCGAAATCTTGCATAATTTAATTATGGATGTCGTTATCATTCAGTGTTATTACTCACCCCTATAGGAGAATAGAAGGCGGAGCATTTCTGTTCGAGCCTGAGAGATGCGTATCGTTACCAGCCCGTCGAAGACCTCGGGGTTCGATAGGTCGCTACTCTCATCAAAAGCGGTGCGGTACAGGTTCTCTTGTAGGTTATCTGTAATTTGGAGGATGGCCCTGTAGAGCCCCTCGTCAATAGCAGATAGCGCATCGGTAAATCTGAGTCTTAGCGTTCGGGAGAGGTCTTGGATCGTGTCCTCAATGCGGTTTTTAATCTCAATGGGGCATTCTTTCAGTCGCAGGTCGTTAGTTGCGTTGCCCACATCATCGAAAAAGGCATAGAGATACTTCATGGTGTAGTCTAGGACGAGGGCCTTGAGCTGTCCGATTCTCCACCCTTTTTCCAGGTTTGCCTCATCCTTCCGATTGGTCTTGCGAAATGTGTATAGCAGCAGGATAACATTGACAACGGCAATGATCACCGTGGCGATATCGCATGCGCTGTTCAGCCAGGAGGCGACTTGCGGTGCAGGCATGGTGTATTTGTCAATCTTGGCAAGTTCTCATTGCTAGAATCCGATCTATTGCCTCGTTCAGCGATTTGTCGAACCGGCATGGTCCCTCATAGACAATTCTGAACTTTGCTTGAAAATTCTTTCTCCCCAGCTTCTTCACCACGTCGACCAAGAGTTCATCGAAAAATGAGGGGGTAATAGCGTATATCCCATCGGGAATAATGATTGTTACCGATTCATTGAGCCGCTCCATTTCATCGAGCCTAGAGTGTTCTCGTACATATTTTCCCCAGTTTTTCCCTACGAGGACCTTAGAAACTTGCCCATTCTCCACCATCCTGTAGTCGGCTAGGTTTAGCACATTATTCTTCATGGTTCACACCTCGCTTTCGTTGTGGATCACAGCGCGCTCGCGAGAGAGGCTGCCGAAGCGTTATACCCCTCCCTTACCGCCTATATTCCAAGATTGTATAGCCGGCATTCAAAAGTCGGAATCCAATAGAACCCTAGGGCAATAGCCCCCTTGGGAATCTAGAGGGTTTAACCGTATAACGGTTTTGTTGGCCAAATTGTTTTATCCAACGTGCAGAAATTCAATCCCCCCTAGAATTCGCAGTGCCCCGGTGTCCTGGGGAAGGGGATCACGTCGCGGATGTTGCCCATGCCGGTGATGAAGAGCATCAGCCGCTCAAAGCCCAGCCCGAAGCCGCTGTGGGGGGCCGTGCCGAACCGACGGGTGTCTAGGTACCACCATACATCCTTCTCGGGGATGCCGAGGGCGTCTATCTTACTCTTGAGCTTGGAGTAGTCGCTCTCGCGCTCGCTGCCGCCGATGATTTCGCCGATTTTTGGGAATAGCACATCCATAGCCCGTACCGTCTTGCCGTCCTCATTCTGCTTCATGTAGAAGGCCTTGATCTCCGCAGGGTAGTCGGTTAGTATTACGGGTTTGTGGAAATGCTCTTCCACCAGGTAGCGCTCATGCTCGCTCTGCAGATCTACCCCCCATTTCACCGGGAACTCCCATTCCCGGTTGGCCTTCTCTAGAATCCCGATAGCCTCCGTGTAGCCGAGCCGCACGAATTCATGTTCGAGTACGAAGTGCAGACGTTCTAGGAGTTCCTTGTCCCAGTTGTCATTCAGGAACTTAAGGTCGTCCTCGCAGTGTTCTAGTGCGTAGCGGGTGAGGTATTTGAGCATCTCCTCGGCGAGGTCCATATTGTCATGGATATCGTAGAAAGCCATTTCGGGTTCTATCATCCAGAACTCCGCGAGATGCCGTGGCGTATTGGAGTTTTCAGCCCTGAAGGTTGGCCCGAAAGTGTAGATTTCCCCCAGGGCCAGTGCCCCGAGTTCGCCCTCCAGCTGCCCGCTCACCGTGAGGCTCGTCATTTTGCCAAAGAAATCCTCAGCCCAATCCACACGCCCATCCTCGGTGGTAGGCGGATTCTGCGGCGGGAGGGTGGTAACCCGAAACATGGCCCCCGCCCCCTCGGCATCGCTACTCGTGATGAGCGGAGTGTGTAAATAGTAGAATCCCTTGGAGTGGAAGAACGCATGGATGGCGTATGACATGGCATGCCGTAGCCGCAGTATGGCCCCGAAGGTGTTGGTGCGCGGGCGGAGGTAGGCGATTTCGCGTAGGAACTCGAGCGAATGCCCCTTCTTCTGCAGCGGGTAGGCCTGGGGATCGGCAGCGCCGAGCAGCTCTATCCTTGCGGCCTGCAATTCCACACGCTGCTGTTGGCCTGGCGATTCTACCACAGCACCATCTACCCGAATGCAGGCCCCCGTGGTGATCTGCCGCAGCAGCTCCTCGCTGAAGTGGGTTACATCTACCACTACCTGGAGGTTGGCGATGGTAGAGCCATCATTGAGCGCGATGAAGGCCACCGCCTTATTGCCGCGTTTAGAGCGTACCCAACCCATTACAGTTAGCTGCTGCCCAGGCGTACCATCCTGTAGCACAGCCTTTACCTTCGTCTGATCTTTACGCATGGTTCACGTAGGAATATTATGTCTGCTCTCCTTCTAGGGCTGCCGCCCATGGTTCTTGGCAATGCGCGAAGATAGGAAATTTTCCGTGAAATGCGCACGCCTTAGTAGCGATGCGGCATTATAAACCGCGACGCAGCACGTTTAGAATCGCGCCGCGGCACGTTTTGAATCACGCCGCGGTATTATAAAAACCACGACGCGGCACGCCACGTCGCTACAAACGCCGGAGAGCCCGTCGGGGTACTCGCAAACGGTGCGGCATCGTTAGGGCGGGCGCTCGAGGATGGGCGGGCAACTTTCGGCCCGCCCCTACACATCGTCCTACCAAGATCGCGATAGCAAATCTCGACAATTGATAGAAATGTGATTCTCGGCATCGCCCAAAGATAGGAAATTTTCCGCAAAGCGCGCGCCTTAGTAGCGGCGTGGCGTGCTGCGTCGCGCCCCTCCAATCGCTGCGTCGCGCCCCTCCAATCGCCGCGTCGCGCTTTATAATCACCGCTTCGCTACCCAATTGCCGCGTCCCGCCCCTAATCGCTGTACCTCGCCCCCCAATCCCGCATCCCGCTTTAGAAGCTCTGCGTTGCGTTTTTACCCTACCTCCCTGCGCTTTATAAAACCCCGCCTCGCCTTTTAGCAGGCTTTCTGCTGCTGCTATCGTTCCATTGCGTTTACTCCCCGAATCGGCATTCGAGCCCTCCAGACACCCAGCGCCCTGGTAGCGGTATATTGCCGAAGTCTATTCGCTTGGCATTGAGGAGGTTCTCCGCCTGCCCGAAAAGGGTAATCCAGCGGTAGGTGTAGCTTAGCCGCAGGTCTATGGATAGCGCGTGCGGGTATTCTCTCGTTGCCCCGCTGGTAAAATCTACGTAGTGCCCCCTCCTGTGGCAGTAGTGCCCTGCTAGCACGGCGGCAAATCCGTAGATTGCGGGCGTTGTGAGCTGAATATTGGCCTGGTGGTCAGGCTTATCGAGGGTGTAAGAGGCGGCAGGGCTGGTGTTTGGCGAGCTTATCTGCATGTACGAGTAGCTGGCCTGCAGCGACTTTACCCATCGGAGGTCTGGGTAGTAGGACCCTGCAACCTCTACGCCATAGGCATCTACCTCGGCGCGGTTGGAGGCGCGCCATAGGTTGGAGGTCGGGCTGGTGAGCGCCCAGTCTATAATATCTCGTCCCTGCCGATAGTAGCCCGAGAGGTTGGCCGATAGCCGCCCGGCGGTGTACTGCGCCCCCATCTCGTAGGTGAGCGAATACTCGGGCTTTAGCGAGGAATTGCCCTGCTGGGTAGCGCTGCTGTAGTAGAGGTCGGTGAAGGTGGGCAGTCGGTAGGCACGGTTTACCGCCAGGTAGAGCTTGATGTTGGATGGGAACAGGTAGGCCAAATCTGCGCCGTACCCCGACATGAAATCGAAGCTAGAGTTCTGGGTGGTAGAGATCCCCGCGCTGGCCGAAAATCCCCGCCATTGGATAGCCTCTTGGGCTGCTATTGAAATGGTAGTGCGGCTGGCGAAGTGCGTGTAGCCAAACCCGCTTACGCCCCGTATGGCGCGCCAGCGGCTTATGGATTCCCCGAGGTTGGTGCTGAGGATCTCGTCGTGCCGGGCGTTGAGGCTCAGGGTGGTATGCGCTATTCCCATGCGTGCGCCCACCAGTAGGCGACCTTCGTAGAGGTTGGTGCTGTGGTAGTTATCGCCCTTGTACCAGGATGGGCGGGCGTGGCGGAACAGCTCGAACCGATCCTTGTGATTCCGGTAGCCGCCCACCGCGTCGAAGGTGAAGAGCCCAATGCGCCCTGAGTAGCGTAGGCTGCCGATGATGGCGTGCGTAGACTCATACTGCTCGGGGAACTTGGGGGTGTAGAACGCATTGGCGCCGAAATCCTTGGTCTGGAAACCCGCCTGCACTGACACGTGCCCCAGGTTGGTTTGGATATCGGTGGTAACCAATGCTTCGCTTCGGTGGAAATCAGTATTTGCCATGTATCCCGCGCTGTGCGTGGTGCCCGCGAAGCCCGTAACCCCGAGCCTGCCGGCCTGGTGGGCAAGGGTGAGAGCCGCATCGGTGAGGCCGTACTGCCCCGCGAGGGCCTTTAGCTGCCCCGTGAGGGGTTTTGCCTGCTTGGTCACTATGTTAATAGCCCCCGCGAACGCCCCAGGGCCGTAGAGGCGAGCACCGCTGGGGGTGAGGATCTCTATGTAGTCGATAGCCTCTGGCCGCACGGGGAGATTCAGGTTGTGATGCCCCGTTTGCGCATCGGTAAAATCCACACCATTGAGCAGGAGTAGAACCTGGTCAAATCCGCCCCCACGTACCGAGAGGTCGGCCTGCACCCCGTGGATGCCACGGGCACGTATATCCAGCTCGGGTATGGCTGCCAGCAGGTCGGGCAGGGTGAGTACCGAGGGGAGCTGTAGCTCGCTGGCAGGCACTACCCGCACAGCAGCAGCCCCCTTGCCCAGTATGGCCCGCTGGGTGGCGAGTTCCACCACCACAGAATCTATGCGGTGGTCGAGCAGGTTTTTCGGCAGATTCTCCTGCGAGAAGGCTTGATAACCAGAGAGTAGAAGTACGTAGAATCCCAGGAGTGAACCAAGGCGTAATACCCGTAGAAGTGGCTGGATCAGAGCCTTTCTAGGATACTCGCAACGGAGGAGGGAATGCTTGCGAGAATTCTGTAGCGAGAATGGATTTCTCATAGAATAGTGTGTATTTATACCTGCAAAGTGCAAGGAGTAACCCGCCGCAAAGGTAGAGATTTTATTGGTTGTGGCACGGTTGAATGAATGGGTAGCTGAATAATACTAGAAATCAGAGTCTTAGGCATAAAAATTTGAATGGTATACCCCTCCTGCCTATCCTTCCCCCCTCTTGCCTGTTCATATTTTCCCCCGCGTCCGCCCATTATTCTTCTTCCCACCTAAGACCTCAGCACACCCACGTAGACGCCGCGGTGCCGTTAGGGCGGGCACTCGGGGGGGCAGGCAACTCTCGGCCTGCCCATACAGCACCGCCCCTACCAAGAAGTAATAGCCAATCTCGTCGATTGGTAGAAGTGCGATTCTCTGCTGCAAATCTTGCGTAAACGATGCGACACGCCGCGT
>JABCOB020000208.1 GCA_013333835.2 Bacteroidia bacterium | reverse complement strand
TTCACTGCTCACCCCGATGCGGGTTACCGTGTGCTGGTGTGGACGAATGCTACGCCAGATGCAGATGGCGACATCAATACCGCGAAGGCTGAGGTCCTCGGAGATCTCGACGTGAAGGTACAGTTTGTGCAGTACTACACGCTTACCTATGCGAGTGCCGATGAGGCGACGGGCTATATAGTGGGTGAAAAGCGCATGGAGATAGCCAAGGGGCTTTCCGCGAAGCCAGTTACAGCGTTATCCAAAATCAACTACCAGTTCACCCAGTGGAATGATGGGCTTGCTACAGCCACCCGTCGGGAAATGCACGTAGATGAGAACAAGGATTTCGTGGCGAGCTTTACCCCCACGAAGCCGAATTTGGTGAATGTTACCTTCCGGGTAATGGATAGCGAGACTGGAAATCCTGCCAAGGGTGCTGCCATCACGGTAGGTACTGCCTCGCAGGACGATAGCGATAATGGGCATAATGGCATCATTATTGTTTCGCTCCCCAAGGGTACTACAGCCTACAGTGCGGCTAGCCCGGGCTACAAGCCGAAGGATAGCACAGTGGATGTGACGAGCGATGGGCAGGAAGTAGCGATTCGGCTGGAGAAAGAGGTGGTGAAGGATGATAAGGCGCGCGACATTACGTTCATCTGCACCTACAATGGTGAGCCCGTAAAGGGGGTAACGATTAAGCTAAATGTACCGACCCTTGCCTTTGATCCTTCGGCCATTACGGATGAAGATGGGAAGTGCGTGATTGAGAAGGTTCCCGTTGTGGATGGCGATATAACCTGGACGGCGAAGAGCGGCAACTATAGGACCGAGAGCGGCAAGTTCCGCCTCCCGCTCCCGAATGATGAGCCAATAGCTATCAGCCTGACCAAGCTCTCAGATCATGGGACCCTTGTCTTCACCTGCAAGGATCGCGCTAGCAGTGCAATCCTGAAAGGGGTGACGATCACTGTGAAAGACGCAGCGGGCGAGCATAGGGGCACAACGGGTGCTGACGGGCAGGTGAAGTTTGAGGACATACTCTTTGGGCAGGTGGATTATACCGCCGAGCTGAATGGCTATAAGAAGGCTGAAGGGCAATGCCCCCACGCCGCCGATGGCAATGCCTTTGAGGTGCAGATGGAGAAGAAGGGCGGCAAGCTTGATGCCGTAATATCGTCTCTGCTGCAGGAGGTTACCGTGGCTCCCAACCCTGCGGATAGCTGGATTCGGGTGGATAACTGCCAGAATGTACGCCATATGGCTGTGTACACGGCTACAGGTGCTCGGGTGATGGAATTGGTGTGCGGTGGGCAGGAGACCGTAACCATCAACACGGCACTCCTCACCCCGGGGATGTACCTGCTGCAGCTGGTAGCTAGCGATGGTGGCCGACGTTCTATTAGCTTCGTGAAACGGTAGCCAGGACTTTTCATCTATAGGGTCGCATCCTGCTGGGGTGCGACCCTTTTTTATGCCTATTCCATGCTGTACTCTGGCCGTAGCGAGGGCTCAGCGAAATGCGCTTAAGCGGTACGACACTGCGTCGCTACGAGCCTCGGTAAATGGAATCGTCTGGTTAAATGCTATTTATCCGCAAGAAGGGGATGGATTCCTAAAAAAGATGGAATCCGTACAGGACTTTTGCTGAGTGCTCGCGGCCTTGTTAGGGCGAGTACTCGCTACGCTCGGCATCGCCCCTACCAAGAGCGCAATAGCAAATCTCGGGGAAAGTATCGTCTCACTTCAATTCACAGGCGTAGAACGATTGAAATGATTGTTGTTCAGAAAAAAAAGAGCCTGTTGATTGGCTCAGCAGGCTCTTCGTAGAGATGGAAAGTGCGACTACCGAGGACGGCGGGTTGCGTCGTAGTTTAGTATAAAGCGTACAAATTCGGGGTTGCGGTGCGACCGTTGGAAGTTGGGAATCTGATCGAGAGGGCGGATGGATTCCATTTCTTCGCTGGTTAGCGAGAAGTCGAACACCTCTAGGTTCTGCTGCATCCGATCTTTATGGGTGGATTTCGGAATTGCGATAATACCCCTCTGGATGAGATAGCGGAGCGCCACTTGGGGAATCGTTTTGCCGTGCTTTTCGGAAATGCTCTTCAGAACGGGATTGGCGAATAGCTCGTCGTGCCCTTGGGTGAGGGGGCCCCATGCCATGATGCGGCTGTCGTAGTTTTTCATTTCCTTTTCGGCCTCCCATTGCTGGCAGAAGACGTTGGTCTGCAGCTGGTTCACAGCGGGTTTTATCTCCACATTCTCGGCGAGATCTACAAAACGGTCTGGGTAGAAATTCGAGAGTCCAATGGCGCGCACCTTGCCGGCCTTCAGGGCTTTCTCCATGGCGCGGTAGGTGCCATAGTAGTCGCCGAATGGCTGGTGGATAAGCAGGAGGTCGATGTACTCTGAGCGGAGTTTGCGCAACGATTCGTCAATGGAGGCGGCTGCCTTTGCCTCGCCAGCGTTGGATATCCAGACCTTTGTAGTGAGGAAGAGGTCAGTTCGTGGTACGCCGCACTTGGCCACGGCAGCACCCACGCCCTCCTCATTGTAGTATGCCTGCGCGGTGTCGATAAGCCTGTATCCCACGCTTATCGCATCGAGTACGCAGCGTTCGCACTCCTGGGGTGGCACGAGGAAGACTCCATAACCCAGTATTGGCATTTCTACGCCGTTGTTCAGCTTTATGGTTTCCATGAGATTAGGGGATTAGTAAATGACCGGACGCGATACTTGGGGAAGGTGTAGTTTTTAACCACCAATTCTGTAAAGTGCCTGTTGGGGTGGGGTGCGATTGTATTTCCTGGAAAGATCTTTGGAGTTGAAACCCTAGTGGAGGAATGCAGTGAGAAGTGGATAGGTTGCTATCGCAAGTATTGGCACGTTGTAATTCCCATCCATCACAAATATAGTCAATTCTTACCAGCGTGCCAAAAAAATCGCTACCTTTGCGGGGCAGAGACTTGGTTTTATGGAGTAACATTTCGAAAATAGATTCATACACAGAACTATGCTGACAGTATCCCAACGGGCTACCGTGCTGCCCTCCTCGCCTATCCGTAGGCTGGTACCGTATGCTAACGCCGCCAAGGCGCGTGGTACTAAGGTCTATCATCTCAATATCGGGCAGCCTGACATTGCTACCCCCGAGTGCGCGCTGCAGGCCGTGCGCGAAAATAAGGTGCAGGTGGTGAGCTACACCGATTCGGCGGGCAATCTAAGCTACCGCGAGGGGTTGGTGGAGTACTACAAAAAGCTGGGTATAGGGCTGGAACCCCGCGATATCATAGTGACGCAGGGCGGATCAGAGGCTATCCTTTTCGCCTTTCTGGGGTGTATGGATCCGGGCGATGAGGTGCTGATACCTGAGCCGTTCTACGCGAACTACAATGGTTTTGCGCAGGAGGCTGGGATAAAGGTGGTGCCGATACCCTCGAGCATAGAGAATGATTTTGCGCTGCCGCCCGTAGAGGAGTTCGAGCGTCGCATAACGCCCCGCACGCGCGCCATCATGATCTGCAACCCCAATAATCCCACGGGTTACCTCTACTCGCAGGGCGAGATAGAGCAGCTTGGCGCCATTGCCTCTCGGTACGATCTCTACATACTGGCCGATGAGGTGTACCGCGAGTTCTGCTACGATGGGCATAAGCATTTCTCGGTGATGCAGCTGCGGGGGCTGGAGGATCGTACCATCCTCATGGATTCGGTCTCCAAGCGCTATAGCCTCTGCGGAGTGCGGGTGGGGGCTTTCATCTGTCGGAATCGTGAGCTGGTGGCCGCCGTGCTGAAATATGCGCAGGCTCGCCTATGCCCAGGCACATACTCGCAGATGGCGGCTGAGGCGGCACTCAAGGCCCCCGAGAGCTATTTTAAGCAGGTGTATGATGAGTATGTGGCACGGCGCAACTTCATGGTGAATGCGCTCAATGCTATGCCGGGCGTATATTCGCCGATGCCTAAAGGGGCTTTCTACACGCAGGTGCGGTTGCCACTCCATGATGCCGATGCCTTTGCGCTGTGGCTGCTCGAAGAGTTTGAATACCAAGGGCAGACAGTGATGATTGCGCCAGCATCGGGTTTCTACGCCACCCCGGGATTGGGGCAAGACGAGGCTCGGTTGGCCTACGTGCTCAAGATAGAGGACCTGCGCGCTGCAATGGAGACCCTTGCGGTGGCGCTAAAGCGGTACACGGGGAAATAGCGCGGTGGTAGGCACGGAATTCCAAAAACAGGGCAGATTGAAAAAGAGAGTAGTCTCTGCACTTTCCATTGCATTCCTTTTCCTTTATCCCCTCCTTTCTCTTGCTACAGAGCCCCCCATCCGTGTGGGAGCCGAGCGGGTAGAGCTTTACCTCCCCCTCATCTCGGGTAAGCGGGTAGGGGTGGTGTGTAACCATACTTCGCGGGTTGGAGGGCGCATGCTCCCCGACACGTTAAGAGCGCTGGGGTGCCGTGTGGTGCGGCTCTACACCCCCGAACACGGTCTGCGGGGCATGGCGAGTGCCGGCGAGGCTGTGAAGAGCGGGCAAGATGCAGAGCTAGGCGTAGAGGTGGTAAGTCTTTACGGGAATGGCAAGAAGCCCACACCGCAGCAGCTGGAGGGGGTAGAGGTGATGCTCTTCGACCTGCAGGATGTGGGGGTGCGTTGCTACACCTACCTCAGTACGCTGCACTATGTGGAGGAGGCTTGCGCAGAGCAGGGTATACCGTTGCTGGTGCTAGACAGGCCGAACCCGAATGATTACCAGGTGGAGGGCCCTGTGCTGGATACGGCCTACCGTTCCTTTGTGGGTATGCACCCCATAGCCTGGCAGCACGGAATGACGCTCGGTGAGCTGGCCATGCTTATACAGAGAGAGTACATGCGGCTACCGCTAGGACACGGGGCTATAACCGTGATACCCTGCGAGAATTACTGGCACGGGCGGAAATATGCACCCCCTGTGCCTCCATCGCCCAATCTCCCCAATCTACGCTCCATCCATCTGTATGCTACATTGGCATTTCTCGAAGGGACGGCGCTTAGCTGCGGTAGGGGGACGGATTGGCCATTCCAGGTGGCGGGGCATCCGAGCATCGAGGGGATGGATTTTAGCTTTACCC
>JABCOB020000207.1 GCA_013333835.2 Bacteroidia bacterium | reverse complement strand
GTACTGGGCATATGCTTAGGATTGGGTGTGCTATTGGCAGCATTCTACGCCTCGGCGAGTATGCGGGCTAGAATCTATGTCCGTAGCATCTGCCGGTTGAATGCTACAGATAAGCGCATTGCGATAACCTTTGACGACGGACCGGCTGGCAATGCTACCGAGCGAGTGCTCGATGTGCTTAAGGATTTCGGGGTGCAGGCAACCTTTTTCTGCGTGGGGGTACGGGTGCTAGAGTACCCAGAGCTGGTGGAACGCATGGTGGGTGAGGGGCATACTGTAGGTCTTCACAGCTGGGCGCATGGGAATGGGTACCCATTGAAGAGCTACAGAGCTATGCGCTACGATACTGAGCGAACGCAAGATGCGCTAGAGCCATTGCTTGGCAAGAGGGTGCAGCTCTACCGCCCGCCATTTGGGGTAACGAATCCAACGATAGGGAGGCTAGTACACTGCAAGGAGCTGAAATGCGTCGGCTGGAGTATTCGGAGTTTTGATACCTTCTGGAGATCCCCCAGTAGGGTATCTCGCAGGGTATTACAGAAATTACGCCCAGGTGCAATAGTACTCTTGCACGATAGGCTACCAGAGGCTGCCGAAACCCTACGTCTGATATTGCAAGGGGTGATAGCCCGAGGGTATAAGGTGGTGCCGCTAGATTTAGAGTAAGAATGAGGACTGTGAGCAGAAGGGCGTTTGCCATATGCCTGTGGTGCGTAGTGCTGGCTTTAGGACTAGGTGCTGCACTAGCCCAGAAGCCTAACGATGGGCAAGGGTATAAACCTCTGGTTGAGACCGATAGCCTTCTGGTTCGCCTGCGCGAATGGAGTAAGAAAATACCCAACGTGAAGTGCGATTTCCGCCAGGAGAAGCGTGCGGCTCTACTGCTGAATGCCAGCGTGGCGAGCGGGCGATTCTACTATAGAAATGACGCGAGTGTGCGTTTCACCTACGAGCAGCCCGAGCGATTGGTGCTGATAGTGCGTCCGGATAGCCTCCTGATGGAGGTGGATGGTAAGCGAACCGAGATCCCGCTAAAGGGAAAGGGGCTAAAACGGGGTAACCCCCTAATGGCCGAAATGCAGAAACTGGTACGCGCAAGCCTGGGGGGCGATCTGCAAGCGGTGAAGGGGCAGTATGGGGTAGAGTACGCCAGCAACGGGAAGCTGCTGCGAATAGTTTTTATCCCGAAGAACCAAATGGTTAAGCAGATGTTGAACCGTGTTTCGATCTACATGGAGCAGGAGAGGTTTCGTGTGGAAGAGCTGGTAATCCAGGAGAGCAATGGCGATACGTTGAGCTACCGATTCAGTAACCATGTAGAGTGTCTAGAGCTGCCCGAAGAGCTTTTCACTCTGGGGCATGGGCGTAAATAGGAGGAAAGGAGTATGTATCCGATAGAAGGGCTCTATAGCCTTGAGGAGCTGGAACGTAACGAGGGGTGTGGTGTATATTCTGTGAGGCTCAACGGTGCGCACTCCATATATACGGTACACTTCCCGCAATCCCCCATTCTCCCAGGCGTTTGCATGCTGTACATGGTGCGAGAGTGCACGGCACGGCTGCTAGAGCGCAACGTAGAGTGGGAGGAGCTGCGAAGCTGTAAGTTCGTGCGTTTGGTAGATCCACGGGTGGTTACAGAGCTACAGGTGGTGGTGATGCCTAAAGAGGGCTGTAGAATAGAGGGACGGGTAGAGGCTAATGGCGAGGTGGTAGCCAAGATTCAAGCGCGCTATAGGGCGTAAGAGAGGGAATATGCTGGATAAGTACCGTCCGGTGGTGGTGATGCCTACCTACAACAATGCCAACACGCTAGGCACAGTGCTAGAGGGTGTGCTTCGGCAAGGGTTGCCCGTGGTGGTGGTGAATGATGGCGCCACCGATACCACGCCCGAAGTGCTGAGGCGCTACCCCAATGTAAAGGTGCTGGCCTATAGCCCAAACAAAGGGAAGGGCTATGCGCTCAATAAGGGTATGGAGTGGGCGGCAGACCAAGGCTATACCCATGCGGTGAGCATTGATAGCGACGGTCAACATTACCCAGACGACATTGTGAAGTTGCTAGAGGCCTCTCGGCTTGCCCCCGATACCCTGCTGGTGGGTGCTCGGAGCTTTGAGGCGGAGAATATGCCGGCCAAGAATTCATTCGGCAACCGATTCTCCAATTTCTGGTACTTAGCGGCCACAGGCGAACGGCTCGCAGATTCGCAGTCGGGCTTTAGGGTTTACCCCCTCCACTGCATGCGGCGTCCGTACATACATTGGCCTCGCTATGAGGGGGAGCTTGAGGTGTTGGTGAAATCTCAATGGAGAGGATTACCAGTGCGCAGCATCCCTGTAAGGGTCTACTATGCACCGCCATCAGAGCGAGTATCCCACTTCAGGCCTTGGCGCGATGTAATGCGAATCAGCGCGCTCAACTGGACTTTGATACCGCAAGCATTGCTATTTCGCCGTGCACTAACAGCCCTCAGGCGTACTATGCGGAAAGGGTGGCGACAGTTTGTACGAGAGGATGTGCTACGGATTGGGGAAAGCAATGCGAGGGCCTCGGCTGCCATAGCGTTGGGCGTGGGGTTTGGGCTATCGCCATTGTGGGGCTTTCAGGGTGTAGCTGCGCTAGCCGTGGCCTATGTGGTGCGGCTCAACAAGTTCACGACATTTGTGGCTACCAACATCAGCCTGCCACCTGCGATTCCTTTTATCCTCTGGGCTGGCTACGCATTGGGCGGAGTGCTGCTAGGAAAGGGGGTAACCCTGCCGTTTGGCGAGGTGAATGCGCAGACAATAGCCTTGGGAATTGGGCAATATCTGCTGGGTAGCATTCTGTTAGCCATAGGTTGCGGCTTGCTAACGTGGGGTATTGTCTATACCCTGCTGTCGATATTTCACCCTGTGTGCCAGGAGGAACGGAGCAATGGCTAGCCTATTCCTGCGTATTTACGATTGGTTAGCCCCAAGAAGGCGGGTGCGGTTGCTGCTGCTCGCGGTATGCCTTTTGCTGTTTGCAGGGTTAGCGTCGAGGCTGGACTTTGATGAAGATATTTCGGTATTCTTCCCCAGTCGGGTGGCCAATGCAGGTATGACCAAGGAGGTCTTTGCTACGATAGCCAAGCGAGATCGGCTCACGTTGATGCTAGGGAGTAGGGAGGGGGCAGATCTCGATCCAGACACTCTGGTGGCGGTGTGCGATGCCCTAGTAGCCCAGGTGAAGAGGCAAGCTGGCGACCTGCTGGATACGACCGCAGCTGGCGATGTGCAAGGCGCAATACCCGGGTTGATGGACTACATAAACCATCACCTGGCAGACTATGCTACTCCCAAAGGGTTCGCCCTGCTAGAACATGTGGGCGAGAACCCCCATGCAGCCGACTCTGTGCTAGCTCTCCAGGCAAAAATGCTGCAGTCGCCTGTAGGGTTGGCATTCCAACGTTCGCTGCCCTCAGATCCATTAGGGATTGGGAGGCCAGCACTCGCAGCCATGCAGCAGCTGGATATTGGTACGGAGTATGCCCTCTACGCAAACCACCTCTTCAGTGCCGACCTAACCACGCTGGTGTATTTTTTTGTGCCATTGAATAGCCTTGGAAACACCCGGCAGAACGATAGGCTGATACAAGTGCTGGAAGAGAGTGTGGCGCAGGCCGAAAGATTGCATAGTGGGTTAGAGATCAAGTACTTCGGTGGAAGCGCAGTAGCCGTTTACAACGCAAGGCAGATTAAGCATGACACCCTGGTAACAGTACTCGCAGCCGTGGTGCTGATACTGCTGTTTGCCTACCTTTCGCTCCGCAAGCTGATAGTTGTCCCCCTGATAGCAGCTCCCGTGCTATTTGGGGGACTTTTTGCGCTTGGGGTGATGGGTATTATGTGCCATAGCGTCTCTGCTATTGCCATCGGGTGTGGGGTTGCAGTGCTGGGCATCTCCATTAGTTACGCTGTTCACGTGCTTATCCACTTTAATGATTGCGGCAGCGCTCGCCACACTGTGGAGGCATTGGCCTACCCTCTATCGGTGGGCAGCTTTACCACTATTGGAGCGTTTTTAGGGTTGCTGTTCACCAGCTCTGGGGTGTTGCAGGATTTTGGGCTCTTCTCGGCGCTCTCACTTATTGGCACCACGCTTTTCTGCCTAGTGTTTCTCCCGCACCTGCTACCCGATAGACCCTTTACAGGGCAGGGGAACATGGTGTATCGGGCTATTGTGCGCATCAATAGCTTTGCCTTCGATCGTAGCAAGGGGCTTATCATCGGGCTGCTTGCGGTGCTAGTGGCCAGTATTCCCCTGGCCAAGCGTGTAGGTGTTGCCAGCGACATGGGCAAGCTGAACTATATGCCCCAGCACCTAGCCAGCGGGGAGCAGGCTATGCAGGCGCTAGTAGGTGGAATGGGGCGTGTGGTGCCCTTTGTGGTGGCGGCTGAGGATGGGGATCTTGCTAGAGTTCGCTACCAGCGCCTCCATGAGATTTTAGACAGCATGCAGCAGGCCG
>JABCOB020000206.1 GCA_013333835.2 Bacteroidia bacterium | reverse complement strand
TTAGCCCCTTTTTTTCACCCTTTGGATCTTGGTCTACAATTTCGTAGCCGTCTATCGGTTCGCCAGTTATCACGTTGGTGATTAGTAGAGGCGCCCAATTCGTGTAGCGAGCATGCAGCCACATTATGGTTCGTCTTAGCACTTCGGGTTCTTCCTCTTCCAGAGGGTTTTGGATTTCTTTGGTTACAGTTAGTATAATCCGCCCCTCTCGTATCTGTATGTAGGTGCAAGCCGTGTAGCCGCCCCTTGAGAGGATGGCAATGGCATCTACCCCCCCCATTTTAGGATTCACTATGCTGTTTTTCTCCTGGTAGAGCTTAAGAGCCTCTATGGTTTTATGGAGATTGTCGGCCTGCTCAAAGTTCAGCTGCTCTATACATTCCTCCATTTTAGCACGGAGTATATGTGTGGTTTCTGCGACTTTCCCCTGTAGCAGGTGTTTCACAATATCGATAGTTTCACCGTATGCGCCCCTTGTTTCCCGGCCGATGCAGGGGGCGTTGCATTTTTTAATGTGGTACTCTAGGCAGCTCGAGAAGAGTCCATTTTTCACCCTTTCCTCTGTGAGAGGGAGCTTGCAAGTGCGGTAGGGTAGGAATTCACGAAGAGCGGCAAGGGTACGCTTCATCGTGTCTATATTGGTATAGGGGCCGTAGTATGTGCCGAGCCTTTCGTTGTACCGCCGAGTTACTATTATCCTCGGGAACTCCTCTTTCGTTATGCAGATCCAAGGGTAGGTTTTGTCATCCTTTAGGCGGATGTTGAATTTCGGTTTATTCTCCTTTATGAGGTTATTCTCCAGCAGCAGGGCTTCACGCTCATTGCGCACGACGATGGTTTCGATGCTAGCGATTTGCGAAACCATTAGCTGTGTTTTACCGCTATGCTTGGTGTCGCTATTGAAGTAGGAGGCTGTTCTCCTCTTCAGGTTCACCGCCTTCCCCACGTATATGATAGCCCCCTGCCTACTCCTATAGATATAGACACCAGGGTCGTTGGTTACCGCCTCCAGCTGTTGGTGTAGTTCCTCAGTCATCATCCTATTCCTCTCCATGTTCCTTAAGGAACCTTTTAACCATTTCCCACCACCCTAATTTTCCTCTCCACCTTTCCTAACTTAACCCAATCCAAGCAATCTATTCCAGCAATACGGTAAATAAACAAGCGCCACCGATTCCATCCTTCCCATCCTATTCTATTCCTTAAGAAACCTTTTCATCATTCCCATATTCTACCACCCTGCCCATCTCCAATCTACCCATTCCCAGCTAGCTATTCTCGCCACGTAGTTAGTAAGCTAGCACACCCGACTCCCTTTTTCCCATTCTACCATGTTCCTTAAGGAACCTTTTTCCTATTCCCCTCTTCTCCCTCCCTGCCCATCTCCACACTGCCCAATTCCAGCTAGCTATTCTCGCAACGTAGTAAGTAAGCAAGAGCCACCGATGCCATTCTTCTTAACTAGCTGTTGGCCTTCCGTGTCATTCATCCCCTCGGGTCTTGCGGTTAATGGCGATTAGCAGTCCGCGCACATCGCTCACCTTCACACCAGGGATGCGGGCGAATTCCCGAAGGTTGCGCGGTTGGTACCTGCTGATTTTCTGCCGTGCCTCTATGCTTACGGATTGTAGCGTTTCCACATTGAGCCAGCTCGGGATGCTTATCCGTTCTAGCCGCCCCTCATTCTGCATCTCTTCCTGCTCTTTCTCTAGATAGCGCCCGTACTTTATCTGAATTTCCGCACCTGCTGCCACCTCCTGCGCGTAGGGAGATTGGATTTTCCCTAGCATTTCCAGTTGCTGCATTAGCGGGGCGAGCTTTACCTCTGGGCGCAGGACTATTTGGTAGACCTTCACCTGTTGGGCGAGCGGGGCAGAGTGTTGCGTAGAGAGCCATCCGTTCATTTCCTGGGGATTGACGCTGGTTTTCTCTAGCAATTTTACCAGCTCCTCTATTCTTTTGTACTTCGCCCGCATGTGGGTTAGCCGTTCCCCATGAATCAGGCCAACTCCGTGCCCTAATTCCATCAGTCGGGCATCGGCGTTGTCTTGCCTTAGATGTAGCCGATGTTCTGCTCTACTGGTGAACATCCTGTAGGGTTCATCTACCCCCTTGGTTACGAGGTCGTCTACCATCACCCCGATGTAGGCCGTTTGCCTATCCACCGTAAGGGGAGGTTTACCCTGAAGGGAGAGCGCCGCATTTATCCCCGCCAGCAGTCCCTGTGCTGCCGCCTCTTCGTAGCCTGTTGTCCCGTTCACCTGCCCTGCTAGGTAAAGGAATCCAACCACCTTACTTTCAAGCGAATGGAGTAGCATGGTTGGATCGAAATAATCGTATTCTACCGCGTACCCAGGGCGCACTATGTGCACGTGTTCAAATCCCTTTATAGTCCGTAGAGCCTCTGCCTGCACCTCTAGGGGTAGCGAGCTGCTGAATCCATTCAGATAGTAGAGGTAGCCAGTAGAATTTTCGGGTTCTATAAATATTGGGTGGGAATCTTTCCCGGCAAAAACGTGGATTTTATCCTCTATGCTTGGGCAGTACCTAGGCCCTCTCCCCTCTATCACATGCTGGTATAGGGGCGAGCGGGCGAGGTTTTCTTGTATTACCCTGTGCGTCTCCCTATTGGTGTAGGCTATGTAGCAGCTGAGCCGTGGTAGAGTGGCGGGGGGAGGAGTAGCATCTAGGGCGGTGTATGTAGCAACGTGTTTCGGCAGGGTCGGAGTGGCACTGCGCTCTTCACTGACATTCTTGACAATAGGATTTCCCATGGAAGGTGTAGAGTAGCGATTAGGCTCAGAGTAGTAGCCGAATCGCTGGGGTTCTGCATCGCCTGGCTGCTCGGTGAACTGGGTGAAGTCTAGCGTGCGGGCATCTATCCTTGCCGATGTTCCCGTTTTGAATCTCAACCGTTTAATGCCTAAATCTTCTAGCTGATTGCTCAGGTTCTCCACACCCTGTTCGTCTATTCTTCCCCCGGGTTGATGCTTTAGCCCGATGTGAATCAATCCATTGAGGAAAGTTCCTCCACAAAGTATGGTACGAGATGCCATTATATCGCCTCTGTATAGGCATTTAACCCCATTGCACTTCCCATCATTCTCTATGATATTCACCACAGTGTCCTGAATGGTATACAGGTTGGGAGTGTTCTCTAGTGTGTCTATCCAAACTTTAGAGAAGAGCCGTTTATCGCATTGCGCGCGCGGACTGTGCATGGCAGGCCCCTTGGAGAGATTCAGCATGCGAAACTGTAGGGTGGTGGCATCGGTGATACGAGCGGTGTAACCCCCCAGCGCATCTATTTCGCGTACTATTTGCCCCTTGCCAATCCCGCCAATGGAGGGGTTGCAACTCATATGGGCGATTTTGGTGATGTCTGATGTTATGAGCAGCGTGGTGCACCCCATACGGGCCGAGGCGCACGCCGCCTCGCAGCCAGCGTGGCCACCACCTATTACTATAACGTCGAACCCACGGTCTGCTGGTTGCTCTTTT
>JABCOB020000205.1 GCA_013333835.2 Bacteroidia bacterium | reverse complement strand
CCAGAGGCAGGGTCAGCCCCCATTTGCTGCTTGATGAGCGTAGCCCCAGCACGTTCGGCCCATACTGCTAGCTGGTCTATGGCAGCGGCCCTAAAGGTATCTGCCGCCCCTATGTAGACCTTTTTGCCACCCTGCCCCAGCAGGTAGGCGAGCTTGCCAATGGTGGTGGTTTTCCCCACGCCATTCACGCCCACCACTAGTATCACGTAGGGTTTGCTCTCCTCTGGTGCAGCCCCATTTTTCACCTTGGCATCGGCCAGCAGCCCCCTGATCTCCTCGCGGAGCATTGCCTGGAGCTCTTCGGTATTGAGATAATGGTCAGCGAGCGCCCGGGCTTTGATACGATCTATAATCTTGAGCGTGGTTTCCACCCCCACGTCGGCAGAAATCAGGATCTCCTCCAGCTCGTCGAGGAAATCATCATCCACCTTTGAGCGGCTGGTGAGAGCTCTGGCAAACTTGGCAAAGAGCCCCTCTTTAGTCTTGGAGATCCCGCGGTCGAGCGATTCTTTCGAC
Organism: Bacteroidia bacterium; assembly: GCA_013333835.2. Lineage (GTDB taxonomy): Bacteria > Bacteroidota > Bacteroidia > Bacteroidales > CAJPTX01 > Bacteroides_D. The sequence goes on along the minus strand of JABCOB020000205.1, from coordinate 2,980 downwards.
TCCCTATTACGCTTAGAGAAAAATCCGAACATATTGGAGAATAGATTAATAATTGATTCTCCGCCAGAGGGAGCAGCTTAAAAAAAAGACAATGCCGAGCCTTACGCCTTCGTAGGACTCGGCATTGCTATTCTACACCTTCTCACAGCAGGCGGGAGAGGGTAGATACTCCCTTCTCTGGCCGATCCTCCCGCTACTTCTGCTTGAAGAAATCCTTGATTTCGGCATTCAGCACCATCTCTTCCTTGAAGACGTAAGCGCCGGTCTTGGGCGAACGCTCCATTTTGATGCACTTGGTCCGAGTACGACCCTCTCCTTTCTGGAGTGAGGCCACTGCCTTCTTTGCCATGGTACGATCCTTTCTTTTTGCCCACGCGCAGCGCACACCCTTTACCAGGGTATACAGCATACGCGCTGTTGGCTATCTTAAACTGCTGCTACTTGATTTCGCGGTGTACCGTAACCCGCTTGAGTATCGGGTTATACTTCCTGCGCTCTAGGCGCTCGGGGGTATTTTTACGGTTCTTCGTCGTGATGTAGCGCGACGTACCCGGCATCCCAGAATCCTTATGCTCCGTGCACTCTAGTATCACCTGCACGCGGGCTTCTTTCCCCTTCTTAGCCATTGCTCTACCTCCTTAGTACTTTGCTAGCATCCCCTTTTTCACCGCCTTGCGGAGCGTTTCCTCCACACCATTCTTCTCCATCGTGCGGATGGCAGCGGTCGATACCTTCAGCGTCACCCAACGCTTCTCGCTCTCGAGCCAGAAACGCTTGTGCCGCAAATTCGGGGTAAAGGTACGCTTGGTACGGCGTTTGGAGTGCGATACGTTGTTGCCGATATGCACCCTCCGGCCTGTGATTTGGCAAACCCTCGACATGTCTCTTATCCTCCCAACTCTATTCGTAATTCTTCGCGAAGGTAATACCTCTCCGCGAAATGTACAAACACCGGGCAAAAAAAGTCTACGCCCTAGAATGCCGAAAAAGCCTTCTGCGCAGCGTGGCGCACCGCCTGGCTACTTGCAACACGGGGCGAAAAAAGCTATTTCAACGTTTCTGCCCAACCCGCCTCAGTCCCTCGTGAGCATCGCCTAGGGTGAGCAGAGTGTCGGTGTAGACATAGTAGCGTTTCCCCCCCGTGGAGCTCTGCAAAATGAGGAGGGCTGGAGTGGTCTGCACCTGCGCAGAGCCCGAATCCTTGATAATCGCTCCCTCTGCGCCCGCATAGCTCTCCGTAAGCATATACCCCCCAAGGCTGTCTACCACCAGTAACGAATGGATACGGGTAGAGTCCCCCGCGGTCACAATCCCCTCATAGCGCCCCGCTACCCGGCTTAGATCCAACGAATCACTCTCCGTGCCCACCGAATCGGTCACCAAGGGTGAATCACCACCTACGTTCCTGCCCTGGCAGCTAAAAAGCAGCATAGCCCCGAGTACTGGCAGCACTACAGCAGCACACCACAATCTACGCACTCTGATAATCCTCCTACTATGGAATTACTCTGTGGCAAGCGGGCGCGGGGCGAAAAATGCAACGGGAGCACCTACAAGCCCTCACCCCCCGTTCCGCTGCTGGCGCTTCCGCACGTTCTCGTCGAGCTCTATCTTGCGCAGCCGCATGGCGTGGGGGGTTATCTCCACGTATTCATCGGCCTGTATATACTCTAACGCTTCTTCAAGCGAGAATCGTACAGGCGGGGCAAGTATCACCTTGTCATCGCTCCCAGAGGCCCGCATATTGGTGAGTTTCTTCGACTTGCACACATTCACCGTAATGTCAATGTCGCGCGAGCATTCGCCTACTATCTGCCCAGCGTACACCTCCTCGGGAGGATCGATGAAAAAAGCCCCGCGGTCCTGCAGCTTGTTGAGCGCGTAGGCGTAGGCAGTGCCCGATTCGAGAGCGACTAACGAACCGTTCTGCCGACTCTCTATTGGGCCTCGGTACGGTTCAAAGCCCTTCAGTCGGTGCGAGACAACAGCCTCCCCCGTGGTGGCCGTGAGCAGCTGATTCCTAAGCCCTATCAATCCCCTAGAGGGAATCTCAAATTCTAGGTGCATCCTGTCGCCCCTCCTATCCATCTGGAGCATTACGGCCTTCCTGCGGGTGGCGAGCTCTATGGCTTTACCAGACATCTCCTCGGGCAGATCGATATTCAGCACCTCAATAGGTTCGCACATTCGTCCATCCACCTCTTTCGTCACCACCCGTGGTTGCCCTACCTGCAGCTCGTAACCCTCTCTGCGCATGGTCTCTATCAATATGCTCAGGTGCAGAATCCCACGGCCATAGACCACGAAAGAATCGGCACTCGGCCCAGGCTGCACCCGCAGCGCAAGATTCTTCTCTAGCTCACGATCCAATCGTTCTTTGAGGTGGCGCGAGGTAACGAACTTCCCGTCGCGCCCGAAGAATGGCGAATTGTTGATGGTGAAGAGCATGCTCATCGTCGGCTCATCCACCGCAATCGTAGGCAGTGGCTCTGGATTCTCGGCATCGCACACCGTGTCGCCAATCTCAAAGGCCTCCAGCCCCACTATGGCACAGATGTCGCCAGCCGTGACCTCGGGTACCGAGCGTTTGCCGAGCCCCTCAAAGGTCAGCAGCTCCTTTATCTGGCACTTCTTCAGCACATTGCCTCGCTGGGCTAGGGTTACGGTATCGCCAGCGTGCAGTACGCCCCTGTGCAGCTTGCCCACGGCAATGCGCCCCACGTAGGGCGAGTAGTCTATAGAGGTTATCAGGAGCTGCGGAGTACCCTCCTCTACCTTTGGTGCTGGCACGTAGCGGATTATCGCATCGAGCAGGGGGGCTATGCTATCCGATGGTTTCTGGGGATCGGCACTCATCCACCCTTGCTTGGCACTGCCGTAGATGGTGGGAAAATCGAGCTGATCCTCCTTGGCATCGAGCGTGCACATGAGCTCAAAGACCTCCTCCTGCACCTCGTCTGGACGGCAATTGGGCTTGTCT
>JABCOB020000204.1 GCA_013333835.2 Bacteroidia bacterium | reverse complement strand
GCGCTGCATAGTGGTGGAGGGTGCCCACATCGGCAGAGAGGCGGTACTCGGGGCAAACGTGGTGATCACGAAATCCACACACATCATCGATGTTACCCAGAACCCCGTGGTGGAGTACACCGGCTACGTCCCCCCACGGTCAGTGGTGATCCCCGGCACAAGGCCTAGGCAATTCCCCGGGGGGGAGTACGGTGTGCCCTGCGCGCTCATCATCGGCCAGCGTAAGGAGAGCACCGATACCAAGGTGAGCCTGAACGAGACGCTGAGGGAGTTCGGGGTAGAGGGATAGACTGACCCATTTCACACAAAAGAGGGGGGATCATTTGATGATCCCCCCTTTTTGCGTGTACAAGCCTCCATGCAAGAGGCGCAAAATTGGGTACCGCAACCGCTAGTGCCCCTTCACCCCCTGGATCCTATCGAGCAGCACCATCCCTAGGCAGGTGAACAGGAAGGTGAAGTGGATGGACAGCTGCACCCCAAACTGCGGCCAGGCCAGCTCCTCGTGGTTGAGTAACGTCTCCAGCAGGTGTACCGCCGAGATGCTCAGCAGCGATACCATCAGCTTGAGTTTGAGGGCGTTCGGCGAGATGCTGCCCAGGTAGCCAAACTGGCTGGCATCCTTATCCCGCTCTATGACCTCCATGCGGCTCACGAAGCCCCAGTAGCCCCCGATGATCACGATCACTATGAGGTTAATCACCATCGAGATGTCCAGCAGGCTCAGCGCGAAGAGCATCATATCGCGCTCCGTCATATCGAAGGAGATCCGTTGGTAGACTTCCCGGCAGAAGATGAAGGCGTAGAAGACCGTCACCACCACCATCCCGAGGTAGATAGGGGCCTGCGCCCACCGAGAGGCGTAGATGATACGCTCGGTGAGGCTCTCTACGAAGTTCAAACGAAACTGCTTCATATCAATAGCCCGTTGTACTGCACTTTAGAAAAGAGGTCGCAGGCCTCCTCTACAAACGGCGATGCCAGTTCCGACCTTCATCCCTAGAGTAGAAAAGCCCCTTGGAACTCTGGGCTAGAAGCTCATTCCCATGGCTCTGTAGCATTTGGAATTCGCCTGTCGATGAGGTGAATTGGAAACGGCGCTGCCAGTTCCGACCTTCATCCTTAGAGTAACACACCCCTTTTGTTGAGACCGCTAGAATTTCATTTCCCTGATCTAGCAAATCTACAAAATCCCCGACTGTGCTACTTCCTGAGAACCTTGTATACCAGTTCCGCCCCCCATCCTTGGAGTACTCTAGGCTCTTACTCCCCTTCTTGATTCCAATACGGATCAACTCGCCTCCATACTGTATCATCTGCGCCATGATAACCGTGTTTGAGATTAGTAAAAACGTTCAAACCCTTAGTACGCCTCGAGCAGCATCTTGACGATCTGCGCCTGCCGCTTTTCGATCTGCTCCCGGCCCCAGTGGGGGGCGTTGGCATCGGTCATATCCTGCACCTCGCGCTGCTGGGCTAGGTACTGGTAGCTGGCCCGCTTCTCGGCAAAGGGGATGTTGCCGATCGACTTATTATGCCCATCGGATAGCAGAAGGTAGTTGCCTAGACTCTCTAGACACTCATTGCGGAAGGCCTCATCGTAGGTATCGTAGCCTGCCGAGGGGGCTTCATTCTCTGTCAAGGGTGCAATGTGCTCTAGATTTGCCTTTTCCACCTCACCCCATCGCAACGGTTCCTGGTAGCCTGCTTTGGCATCGCGCTTGCGCAGAAGGTTCTCGTACCTCCAGAGGAGCAGCTTGGCCAAATAGTGGTCGCGCATATTTTCAAGTGCCTGGGAGAACGCCTTGTTACCCCAGAAGCTCCACCACCAGTCTAATGCCTTCTCTTTCATCCATTTGATATGCGCAATGATTGGCTCAACGATGCCGCCAAAGTCCTTAAACTGCCCGTTGAGCCGACTGGCCTACTCTGCCCGTGTTCCTATGATCTTGTCACGGATGAAGAGCGATTCCAAAGCCCTGGCCAATCGCTCCAGATCGCCAGCAGGAATAGCAAACTTCAATGCCTTGATCATGAAGGGGAACATGATCGCGCGGTCGGCCACCTCCAGCAGCGAATGGAGGTAGAAAGCCTTCTTTTCGAGTTCGATGAACGTCTCTACCTTCTCGAAGCAATCTGATAGGCAGCGCGTGAACTCCATGACGAACTCTACTCCCTTCTTGAGACCAGACAACACCTGCTTCTTTGCCCCCTCCTTATTGGCCTCGAGGTTTTCGAAATACACACAATTAGTGTACGCGAGAATGCTATCCTCATCCACACGATGCTCTATCCTCGCTATAAACGTGTATATCCGCTCAAAGCGCCCGTGCACCTCTTTAATCAGCGCCTCCTTCTCGATGCCTCCTTGTAGATGCAGGGTGTAGAGGAACTCTGCCTTTATCAGCTCTAGGTTAGATAGCCGCTTACCCCGGTTGTTCTGGAAGATGAACATCTGGATGGCTTCCGTCTCATCCTTCACGGTGTGGGTGGTGCAGCTCGCCCTAAACATGGCCTTGAGCAGGTGGGCGACTTCGCCTTCGCCCAAGCCTTCCAGCTGCTTGGTGAAGTAGCCATAGGCCTTCACAATCCTTTTCTGCGACACCGAATCCAACCCGTTCCGATCCTTCTTCACCCGGTTCACCACGTAGTCGCGCAGCAGCTGGTTGTCATAGCCCACGGTGCTGAAATGATAGGTTTCGCCCACGCGCACCACATTACCATATAGGAGTTTCTCCTCTGGCGTCAAAGCCCTCAACTGCTCCAAACGGGCGAAAAGCGCGCAGGCGAGAATCGTGATGGTCGTCAGCCGCTGCTGCCCATCTATCACCTGGTACTGCATTTGCGTAGTCTCCTCAAAGAGGAAATGCCCGAGGTAGTAGGGCTGCTCGGATCCGCTCTTTACGTAGTCCTGCAGGTCTGCCCAAAAGGTCGCAACCTCGCGCTCTGCATCCCACGAGTAGGCACGCTGGTAGTCTGGTACCCCCAGCACATTATTCGTGAAAAGG
>JABCOB020000203.1 GCA_013333835.2 Bacteroidia bacterium | reverse complement strand
GCACCGTCTCGGCATAATCCCTCATTACTGGTATGGAACGCTCACTGCTCATAATCTACACGGGGGGAACCATCGGGATGAAGGAAAATCCAGAGACGCGAGCCCTTGCCCCCTTCAACTTTGAGCAGATAGAGCAGGAAGTCCCAGAGCTACGCCGTTTTGGGTATAACATCGTAACCGAATCGCTGACTCCACTAGTCGACTCTTCAGATGTGGACATAGACTTCTGGCTACGGCTAGCGGGCATCATAGAGGCGCGGTACAACGAATTTGACGGGTTTGTGGTGCTACACGGCACCGACACCATGGCCTACACCGCGAGCGCGCTGAGCTTTATGCTCTGCAACCTCAGCAAGCCCGTAGTACTCACTGGCTCTCAGCTCCCCATTGGCGCTATAAGGACCGATGGGAAAGAAAACCTGCTGGGAGCGCTAGAGATAGCAGCAGCCCAGGCTGATAATCAGGCTATAGTGCCAGAAGTCGCCATATTTTTCAACAATGTGCTGCTGCGCGGTAACCGGGCCACCAAGTTTGGCGCTGCACGATTTGACGCCTTCAAGAGCTACAACTACCCACCGCTAGCCGAGGCGGGCATCGCCATACGCTACCACACGCAGGCCATCCGCCCCAAGGGGCAAGGGAGTTTGCAAGTTCTCAAACGCTTTGATGCCCATGTGGCCAGCCTCCGGCTCTTCCCGGGCATTGCTCGCGAGGCGGTGGAGGCTGTGGTGGGAATCCCAGCATTGCGAGGGCTGGTACTAGAGACATTCGGCTCAGGCAACGCCCCAAGCCTCCCCTGGCTCTACGATTTGCTACGGCATGCCACAAGCCGGGGGGTGATAGTAGTAAACACTACGCAATGCGCCGCTGACAGCGTAACAATGGTGGCCTACGACGCAGGACTCGGATTGCTCCAGGCTGGCGCTATTAGCGGGGCCGACATGACCTTCGAGGCCGTGATAACCAAACTGATGCTCGCATTGGGCGAACACCCTGTAACCAACGATGCAACAAGCTACTTCCTGCGCAATATAGCCGGCGAAAAAAGCTAACGAATTTTGCCAGCTGAAAAATTTATAATAAATTGCGTCCTGTAAATGCCCCTACAAGAGGGCTAGAGGTTGCACTTAACTGTCTAATTATTAGCGTTCAGAGAAAATTCAACATGCGCCAAGATGGTTGCCAGGCGGAGGGTATCTCCTCTCCCATAGACAGCACGAGGGGCGAGATTGATGACGATTCAACATTGGAGAGGTGGCCGAGCGGTCGAAGGCGCGCGCCTGGAAAGTGCGTATACCCCAAAAGGGTATCGCGGGTTCGAATCCCGCCCTCTCCGCAAGAATGATTGAGATTCTGCATATCAACCAGACTACTACTTGACGGAACGATAAGTGGTTGTAAACGACCAAAACGATAACCCAAACTACACAAAGAGCAGTTATGAAGAAGTTACCCGTAATTCTTTTCGCAGCTAGCATGCTGCTGGGCGCTGCAACCGCTTCATATGGGCAGGATGCAGCCGCTTCGGGTTCGATGGATTCCGTAGCGACCGAGCAGGTCTCTACAACAACAACAACCAGCACCCCGGCAGACAACCCGATGCAGGGTACTGACGATGGCACTCCTCTACACGAGCAGATCAAGACGAAGTTTATCGAGGGGGGGCCGATGTTCATGGGTGTCATTCTGCTGCTACTGATCCTCGGGTTGGCCATCGCCATCGAGCGTATCATCTACCTAAACCTCGCAAGCACCAACTCTGATAAGCTACTCCGCCGTGTAGACAAGGCCCTTAGCGAAGGCGGGGTTGAATCCGCCAAAGAGGTTTGCCGGAACTCCCGCGGCCCAGTTGCCAGCATATTCTACCAAGGGCTAGATCGTAGCCAGGGTGGCATAGAAGAAGTGGAGAAAGCGGTAACGGCCTACGGTTCTGTACAGATGCAGCAGCTAGAAAGCGGGCTTACCTGGATATCGCTCTTCATCGCACTGGCGCCTATGTTCGGCTTCATGGGAACGGTACTCGGGATGATCAGCGCTTTCGACGCCATTGAAATCGCAGGCGACATCGCCCCATCACTGGTAGCTGGTGGTATCAAGATCGCCCTTATCACCACGGTATTCGGGCTTATCGTTGCCGCCATTCTCCAGGTATTCTACAACTACATCCTCAATAAGATCGACTCGATCGTGATGAGCATGGAGGATGCGTCTATCTCGCTCATCGACCTGCTGGTTCACCACAACCTAAACCGCTAGGAAATCTTAGCGGCTAACGAAAGGGACCACGCAATGAGCGAGGCAACAATCAAAAGAATCCTCCGTATAGCACTCTGGGTGCTTATGGGGGTGTCCGTAATCTTCGCCGCGGTTTTCGTGGTGCGGATCTACGACACGAACAATAGGGAAATCCTGATGAACGCCACAGAGCCCATACTGGTTTGGACGTATGTGCTACTGGCCATAGCCGCAGTGGCCGCCATCATTTTCCCCCTTATCCAGGTGGTACGCAACCCTCGGAATGCCCTGAAACTGCTGGTGTCTGTAGGCGCTCTCGGGCTGGTAATCCTCATATCGTACCTGCTTGCAAGCGGTGATCCCATAAAAGTCGCTACCGCCAGCAGCAATCCAGATTTCAGCAACCGGACCGTTCTGCTAACCACAGACACCGGCATCATTGCCACCTACATCATGCTGGGTATCGCCATTCTCCTCTTAGCCTACACGGGGGTGAAGAGCATGATTGGCAACAAGTAGCAACGGAAGGGCGGTAATATAAAGCTCTTTCACAAGGAAAGAACCCCAGGGAATTGCCCCCTGATGGGATGTTCCTGCAAGAGCTGGCTTGCCCCCAAGGAATAGGAGGTTTGGTATGAGAAAAATGGCAGAGATCAACGCAAGCTCGATGGCCGATATTGCGTTTCTGCTCCTGATCTTTTTCCTGGTTACGACGACAATGAATGTGGATACGGGACTAGCCCGTATGCTACCACAGATGCCGCAAAAGGACCAGAAGGAAGAGACTGCAGACGTAAATATCCGCAACATCCTGCTGGTGCGTATAAACCGGAGCGACAAGCTCTTGGTGGGGGGCAAGCCGATGGATATCACCCAACTTCGCGATAAAGTGAAGGAGTTCCTTGTGAATCCAAACGATGCGCCCGACCTGCCCGAGAAGCAGATTAAAGACATCCCGCTCTTGGGCAAAATTCCCGTAACCGTGGGGGTTATCTCGCTACAGAATGACCGTGCGACTACCTATAGCATGTACATCCAAGTACAGAATGAGCTAGTAGCAGCCTACAACGAGCTTCGTGAGGCTCTCGCACGCCAACGATTCGGCAACCCCTACGATAAGCTGAACGAGGACCAAAAGAAAGCGATACAGAATGCGATACCGCAGCGTATCTCTGAGGCCGAACCCGTAGACAAAAAGTAACAAGGAGGACAGAGATATGGCAAAGTTCTCAAGGAAAGGTAAAGGAGACCTCCCGGCAATATCTACAGCTTCGCTGCCTGACATCGTTTTCATGCTCCTGTTCTTCTTCATGGTAAGCACCACGATGCGAGAAACGGAGATGCGGGTCTCGGTTCGCCTGCCAGAGGCTACCGAGGTGTCTAAACTGGAGAAGAAATCCCTGGTATCCTACATCTACATCGGGACTCCCATCCTGCAGTACCAGAAGCTCTACGGGACTGATTCTCGCATCCAGCTTAATGATGCCTTCAAGACCCTCGTTGACATCCGAGATTTCATCTCAAGCGAACGAGACGCTATGAGCGAGGCCGATAGGAATCTATTGACAACCTCGCTGAAAGTTGATATGAACACCCGTATGGGGATCGTGTCAGACGTAAAGCAAGAACTACGCAAGGCCTCGGCGTTAAAGATCAACTACGCTGCTCGCCAGGCAAAGTAACGTTCCCCCAGCTTTTCCTTAATCGGGGACGAAAGTATTCTACTAGGCAAAAAAAAGAAACGCAGGTTCGCACCTGCGTTTCTTTTTTTTTGTCTTACGGTAATGCTGAAAATTCGTTTGAAACCTCTGCGGCAAAACAAGACCTCTACAAAACCCACAGAAACGGCACTGCACGCTGCATTGCTACGCTCTCTGATAATCGTAGCTCCCAGCGTATTGGAATGCTGAAACCGATAGCGAATACCCCTACATTACGCTCCTCAATAGGGAATATGAGGGTACTCGACTACAGGGGTGTTGGCACGCATACCCTATATTCCACGACAGCGAATAGGAGATCTCCACCCAGTGTAGCACGTAGAGGTATCTCTGCCCCGTCCTTTTTGGCTAACTTCGCGTTGGATATCTCCATAAAACATTACCTGAACTTGACCACCCCTGCGAACATATCAGCCGACTGGGCGCTCTGCCTAGAGGATTACTTCACCCACCTAACTTTGGAAAAGGGGCTATCACCCAACAGCATTGCCGCGTATCAGCACGACATCGAATTGCTACGCGATTACGCAGAATCCAAGAGTATCGCCCCTACCCTAGTACAGCAGTCAGATATAGAAACGCTGATAATGCAAGTGGGAAAAGACGGGGCGCTCGGGCCAAGAAGCCAAGTGCGCCTAGTATCTGGGCTCCGCGGCTTTTTCAACTACCTACTCTTAGAGGACCGCATAGAGAATAGCCCTATGGAGCACATAGCTCCTCCCAGGCTCGGCGAGCACCTCCCGGCAGTGCTAAGCCCTGCAGAAGTAGATGCTATGGAGGCCACCATAGATCTTAGCGACCCGCTGGGACACCGTAACCTCGCGATACTGGAGGTTCTCTACAGCTGCGGGCTACGTGTAACCGAACTCGTAGAGCTGAGAATCAGCCAGCTATACTCCGCCGAGGGCTATCTCCGCGTAGTGGGGAAGGGGAATAAAGAACGCCTTGTACCCATAGGCGAACGGGCACTGCATGACGTAAAGCTCTACCTAGGGCAACGGGTGCACTGGCCTATAAAACCCGCATTTGCCGACTACCTTTTCCTCAACCAACGGGGCGCCAAGCTCACCCGCGTCATGGTATTC
>JABCOB020000202.1 GCA_013333835.2 Bacteroidia bacterium | reverse complement strand
TGGATGGTTGCCATATCGGTGTGGTGTTTTGCTGGGGTAATATCGATGCAAAGTTAGCAATCCTGCCCGGTAATTGCAAATGCGAGGGGTTCACTGTGTATATAGCATATACTTAGCTGATTGATAGACTAATAGGTGGGATAATTCATGGGATTTCACCATCGTCATCAATGTTTGGTTTCGTTATGTATTAGGAAAAAGGGGAGGTGCGGTTTACCAGCTAGATTTGAGCAACTGACTATGGTTAAGCGATTTGAGTATCAACCTTCTTTGTATTCAGTATAAAATGCGCAATACGCAGGCTGGGCGGTAGAAATGTTGGGAAATTCTTGCTAATATTGCAGTGTGGAAAAGGATGGGGGAGGTCAGAGATTCCGGGGAAGGATGAAGAAGTAAAGGCGGATGCGAAATCGCCTGTAGAATCGGTTGATAATGGCACAAGGTAAGGTAATGCCTCTCATAGCAGAATCATTAGTGGCCGAGCGGCTGAGGGCGCTGGGTATAGAGGACATGAGCCGGGCGACTATTCGGGAGATTGTGCGCCTAGCCAATGAGCTCGAGGCGGCGAGTGAAGTTCCCTTTGTGCACATGGAGATGGGTGTGCCAGGCTTGAGGCCTAGCAATATAGGTACGGAGGCGGAGATAGCTGCGCTGAAAGCGGGGGTGGCCCAGAGCTACCCGCCGGTAGAGGGAATCCCCGAGCTGAAGGCCCAGGTATCGCTATTCGTGAAGAATTTTGTGGGGGTAGAAGTAGATCCGGAGGGGTGCGTACCGACGGTGGGTTCTATGCAGGGTGCTATGGCAGCCTTCCTCTTGGTGAATAGGTGCATGAGGGGGAGGGATCGGGTGCTGTTTATCGATCCGGGCTTCCCTGTGCAAAAGCAGCAGCTGCGCCTGCTGGGGATGGAGTACGACACCTTTGACGTGTATGACTACCGAGGGCCAAAGCTGAAGGGCAAGCTCGAGGAGTACTTGGCTAAGGGTAAAACGAGCGCAATCATCTACTCAAACCCGAATAACCCGTCTTGGATATGCCTCACCGAGGAGGAACTGGCTATAATAGGCGAACTGTCCCAGCGCTACGATGTGCCGATAATAGAGGATCTCGCCTATTTTGCGATGGACTTTCGGCATGATCTTTCCAAGCCAGGCGAGCCGCCCTACCAGCCAACAGTGGCAAGGTATACGGATCGCTGGGTAATGCTGATTTCTGGTTCTAAGGCCTTTAGCTACGCGGGGCAACGGATAGGCACTCTGGTGGTAAGCGATACTCTCGCCAGGCGTAAGTTCGAGAATTTCAAGAGCTATTTCCCCAGCGAGATATTCGGCAAGGCATTGGTCTACGGGGCGATGTACGGACTATCGAGCGGGGTGGCTGCCTCAGTGCAGCACGGGTTTGCCGCCATGCTGAGGGCTGCCAATGAGGGGCGTTTCAACTTTGTGGAGGCCGTGCGGGAATACGGTCGTCGGGCGCAGGTTATGAAACGTCTCTTCACGGAGAATGGATTCCGGGTGGTGTACGATATGGATGGGGAGATGCCGCTTGCCGACGGTTTCTACTTTACGGTATCGTACCCAGGCATGGAGGGCGGAGAACTGCTCAGGGCCTTGCTCCCATGGGGGATTACGGCTATATCGCTAGGCTCTACGGGCAGCAGACGAACCGAGGGGCTGCGGGCCTGCGTGTCGCACGTTATGCCAGAGCAATTCGACGAGCTGGAGCGGCGGCTAAAGGGTTTCCACGCAATGCACAGTGCGAGCAAGTAGGGTGTGGCTAGCTCCAAGGTGATAGGAGAGCTCGGGTAAAGAGTACGTTTATAATAGTAGGTGGGTGGCGGCGAATGAGGGCTACAGCGTCGCAGTGCGGGTTAGAAGGGGGTAGCTGAGTTACTAATCTGAAAAATCAGTAGGAATATGGCAAAGGTGATAGGTGCGATAGAGGTGGAGGTGGAACGTTGCAAGGGATGCGAACTCTGCGAGGTAGCCTGCCCGACCGACGTGATCGCCATGTCGCACGAAGTGAATGCAAAGGGTTACCACTATGCTTACATGAAGAATCCAGACAAGTGCATAGCCTGCCAGAGCTGTGCGGTGGTGTGTCCCGATACGGTGATTGAGGTCTATAGGCTGAAATTGGCGTAGGGTACCACATTGCTGGAGAGTGCGCGGTAGTGGCAGCGCAACATTTGCTTCGGAAGGTATTAACAAGCACAAAAACATTTAGTCAATGTCAGAATACACATTAATGAAGGGTAACGAGGTGATAGCAGAGGCGGCTATACGCTGTGGCTGCGATGGATACTTCGGATACCCGATTACACCGCAGTCAGAGGTGCTGGAGACGCTAGCTGCTCGGCAACCCTGGCTGGAGACCGGAATGGTGGTGCTGCAGGCAGAGAGCGAGGTGGCTGCAATCAATATGGTGTACGGTGGTGCTGGTGCTGGCAAGAAGGTGATGACCAGCAGCAGTAGCCCTGGTATCAGCCTCAAGCAGGAGGGGATAACCTATATCGCGGGGGCCGAGCTGCCCTGCCTAGTGGTGAATGTGGTGCGTGGAGGCCCCGGGTTAGGCACTATCCAGCCTGCGCAGAGCGACTACTTCCAGGCCTGCAAGGGAGGGGGGCATGGTGATTATCACCTGATAGTGTTAGCGCCCGCCTCGGTTCAGGACATGCACGATTTCGTGTTCCTAGGATTTGAGCTGGCTTTCAAGTACCGTAATCCGGTGATGATCCTCTCTGACGGGGTGATCGGGCAGATGATGGAGAAGGTTAAACTGGCCGATTACCAACCTCGCCTGACCAATGAGGAGATAGCCGAACGGTATGGTGACTGGGCAACAACCGGTAAGCCTGCTACTCGGAAGCGTAACATCATCACCTCGCTGGAGTTGGACTCTGCCCGCCAGGAGCAGTTCAACTTCAAGCTGATAGAGAAGTACAAGCGGGTGGCTGAGAATGAGGTTCGCTTTGAAGAGTTCCAGGTGGATGATGCGGAGTACCTGCTTGTGGCTTACGGGTCGAGCAGCCGTATCTGCCAGAAGGCGATAGAGCTCGCGAGGGCTGAGGGCATCAAGGTTGGCTTACTCCGCCCGATAACGCTGTTCCCGTACCCCACGGTAGAGATCCAGCGGCTTGTGCCCCACCTGAAGGCTGTGATGGCCGTGGAGATGAGTGCTGGGCAGATGGTGGAGGATGTCCGTCTGGCGGTGAATGGGAAGATCCCCGTTACCCACTACGGTCGGCTGGGAGGGATGATCCCCAGCCCGAATGAGGTGGTGGATGCTCTCAAGAAGTTCATTAAGGAAATAGGAAAATAGCCATGACAGTAGAGGAAATCAAGGCTCAGGGCGAAAAGGTCTACAAGAGATCGAAGCTGCTGACCGATAATATAATGCACTACTGCCCAGGCTGTACGCATGGGGTGGTGCACAAGGTGATAGCCGAGGAGATAGAGGCGATGGGTATTCAGGAAGATGTCCTCGGGGTAAGCCCTGTGGGGTGTGCTGTGCTGGCCTACAACTATATCGATATCGATTGGCAAGAGGCGGCACACGGTAGGGCTCCGGCCGTAGCTACTGCGTTGTCACGGCTGCGCACAGATAAGATCGTATTCACCTATCAGGGCGATGGAGACCTTGCATCAATAGGTGCTGCGGAGATCCTGCATGCCTGCAACCGTGGCGAGAACATGATGGTGGTGTTCATCAATAACGCCATCTACGGGATGACGGGGGGGCAGATGGCGCCAACCACGCTGCCCAATATGCCCACGGCAACCAGCCCCTACGGTCGAGATGTGAGCATGGTAGGGAATCCGCTGGTAATTACTGAGCTGATCGCCCAGCTACCGGGTACGTGCTATGTGTCTCGCCAGTCGGCCCATACGCCCGGCGCGGTGGCCAAGCTGCACAAGGCGATCCGTAAGGGGTTTGAGAATACTCGTGCCAAGAAGGGTACCTCATTCATAGAGGTGGTTTCCACCTGCAATAGCGGATGGAAGATGAGTCCCGTGAAGGCCAACGAGTGGATGGTAGAGAATCTCTTCCCCGTGTATAAACCAGGAGTGCTGAAAGACGAGTAGGCTACAGCAGAGACTGTATCTTGGTTTGCAGGATATAGCACTCCTCTGTAGATTAACCATTAAAGCGAAGAACCATGACTGAGGAAATAATAGTGGCCGGCTTCGGAGGCCAAGGGGTTCTCTCTATGGGGAAGATCCTAGCCTACTCGGGAATCATGCAAGGGCAAGAGGTATCATGGATGCCTAGCTATGGCCCTGAGATGCGTGGTGGCACGGCAAATGTAACGGTAATCCTGAGCGATACGCGCATCAGCTCGCCCATAGTGCAGGAGTACGACACGGTGATTGCGCTCAACCAGCAGTCGCTCGACAAGTTCGAACCCCGTGTGAAGAAGGGCGGCACGCTGATCTACGACCCGAATGGGATTAGCACCCCACCCTCCAGGACAGACATCTCGATCTACAAGATCGCCGCGGCTGACGAGGCTGCCAAGATGAACAACAGCAAGACCTTCAACATGATAGTGCTGGGTGGCCTGCTAAAGGTAAAACCGATAGTGGAGCTGGACAACGTGGAGAAAGGGCTGACAAAATCGCTCCCCGAGCGTCACCACAAGCTTATACCGCTGAATATGGATGCGGTGAAGCGGGGAATGGAGATCGTGGAGAAGGTGCGGTAGAAGGACAATGCTCTTTGGAAAGCTGGGGCCGAAAGGTCTCAGCTTTTTTTGTCCATACGAAATCTACCTGTAGGGAATGCAGAAATAGGATGATTGGGCTCTAGCTTGGTCGTGATGCGTTAAGCATTGGAATTTTCACCTCTCCTAATGCGGGGATTCCTGCAGGTAGGGCTACGAGTTGCTTGGCTATGCTCGGTTCTCTACCCCGAAACAGGCGTACAATATTTTGCTGCGCAATCACGTTGCTTTTGTATTAAGAAGCCAATCTGGTGCGGTTGGGAATAGGTTGCCCAATATGGGTGCATTCTGGTGTTGCAGCAGTGGGTGAGCGGACGAGTTCTGCTATACGTCAAAGTCTTAAGCCAGTATTGGGTTCTACATTGTGGATATAGTGTGGGGGCAGAAGGGTTTACTTCTGCCCCTTTTTTACGAGGTGAGATTATGAAACGGATTTACATTTTACTAGTGCTGCTCTTGCTATCGGCATGCTGCTGGGCTCAGAAGTCGGGACGAATTACCTATAGGGTCTTCTCGTTGAACCTGATGCCAGACCATAGCTATGAGGCGGTACTCGATTTCGATGCAAAGCATTCCATTTTTGCCGGTGCGCCCTACACGGGGGAGCCTAAAACGAATGCACTGGAACAAAAGGTAGAGGGAAGCAGTGAAAGATCTACTATAAAAAGGAGGCTTACAAGACGGCATGGGGAGGCTTACGTGGTGACTGAGGCAGAGGGGGCAGTAGTTTCTTACGAGGTGCTGCTTAGTAGGGATGGACTGCATGGGTATATCACCACGGAACCCGTGCGAGAAATCGAGTGGGAGCTTGTGGGTAGCACCCGCAAGTTTGCCAATCTAGAGGCTAAAGGGGCAAAGTGTAGTTTTCGAGGGCGTAATTACTTCGCATGGTATGTACCGAAAATAGCGGTGGGTTTTGGCCTTTGGAAGTTCAACGGATTGCCGGGTTTAATAGTTGAGGTTCGCGAGGTAG
>JABCOB020000201.1 GCA_013333835.2 Bacteroidia bacterium | reverse complement strand
TCTACGTGCTCTTCTTTCCATTTAGCTAGGTCTGCCTGTTTGGTTTCTAGGATCTTTGGGGTGGCTGGCGGCTGGAACCATACGGCCATTTGCTGCTCAGAGCCAGTACGTACCCGCTCCCCTAGAGCCTTGACGTCGATGGTGAACACGAAACGTTGCATTACGTACAGGGTGAATAGGAAGCCTAGCAGAACTAGGACGATCAGCGCGCTGTAGGTAAAGTAGAGCTTTCTCTTGAAGCTTAGATCCCTGAATCCCATAGTTTAGATTCTCGTTAGGTCTGGTTATTCGACTATTTTCGTTTTACACCCCTATTATACGTAGAGAGTGTGCGAAATGTTGCTAGGTATTTCTGTTTTTTGATGGAGAGGCTCAACGTAGTGGTTTTGGGGGCAAAGTGAAAATGGAACGGCAGAATAATACACAGGATTGTTGCATAGTGTGTTGTGTAGCCAAACAGGGCTGATTTTTTTCATAGAATTGCCATGCGCTGTTTCGGTAGATATAGGGTCGGAATGGGCTTCTTATCCAAGAATGCAGGGATTATTAAGAGAGCTGCATTGCAATGGGGCTGGTGCAGCGCAGCATGATAAATTTCTTGGGCTAGCGCAGGATTGCGAAAAAAGTACTACCTTTGCGCCACGGTTGAAGGGGGGGATTCTTAAGGAAGGAATTTGTCGCGGGGTGTAGCGCAGCCCGGTTAGCGTGCGTCGTTCGGGACGACGAGGTCGGGAGTTCGAATCTCCCCACCCCGACAGATTTCCCCCTCTGCTTAGAGGCAAGAATTCCGGCCGTGTTCGGGTAGGAATTCTTGTTGGAGCAAGGGCTTGTAGGGCTTGTTTGGTGTGCGGATTTTCTCAGTAAAATCAACATTACGTTTGTAGAAATGCGTCTGGCTGGCAGGGCTGGAAGCACAGCATTTCTTACGCATGCTACAGGGAGTTTGTCCAGCTTTGCGTTCTCCTTCCCTCCCAATAAATCTGGGGCCTATGTTCACGTATCGCGGCGCGCTGCTCGGACTCCCAGTGTCGCACAGCCTTAGCTCTTATCTATGGGGGCGCATGGCGCAGCGTAGCGGACACCCTTTGGTATACACACGGGTATCGGCACTCAAGCCACCAAGGCTCAGTGAGATTTTTGAGAGGCTACAGCTCGATTTCCTCAATGTTACCTCGCCATTCAAGGCTCAGCTACAGGGTCAGCTCGCAGAGGTTGCCCCTGCGGCCATGCGGCTTGGCTGTGTGAATCTGGTGGTAAGATGTCCAAAGGGACTCATAGGGTATAATGTTGATCCAGCGGGTGTTAGCTATATGCTTTGCGATGTAGCGGAGGAATCTGTGGTGGGGATAGGGGACTGTGGTGTGAGTGCTCCGCCAGGCAATGGCGAGCGGCTCTTTGTGGTGCTTGGCGCGGGTGGTGCAGCAGCTGCGGTTCTTTACGTGCTTACCCAATCTGGGCGCGGGGCCATAGTGCTGAGTAGAACGAGGGCGCATGCGGAAGAACTTGCAGCACGCTTTGGCTGTGTAGGCTATGATTATCAGAGTGCTCCAGAAATACCAGCGCAATCCGTTCTAATAGGCTGCCTACCCCCGGGAAGCACGACTCCAGAATTGCCCTGGCACCGGTTCTCTGCGGTGTATGATTCCACCTATGCGCACTCGCCTATTCGCCCGCAAGCAGAGCATTTTTCATTACCCTACACAGGGGGGTACGGCTGGTTGGCAGAACAGGCGCGCGAGGGGTTCAGAGTGGTGTATGGGGAGAAGTTGGAGATGGATGCAGAGTTCTACGTGCATCCTGCTAGCCCGGGTGGTGTACCCGTGTATGTGGGCAAGCAGGACGCCGCTCCCAGCTCGGGTAATGATACGGTTGTCCTCTGGGCAGACACTGATACGGAGTTCCAGCAGATAGAGGCGTATGAAAAGGCTGCTGCACGGTAGGCTAACGGGTTCTGTACACCTCCCACCGAGTAAGAGTGTGGCATTGCGGGCGGCACTGATAGCGATGCTGGCAGAGGGAAAATCTACAATCTGCCGCTACTCAGACTGTGCGGATGCACTTGCGCTCCTGGGGGTGTTCGACACGTTGGGGGTTGATTACCGGCAAGAGGGGGATACGCTGAGGGTGCAAGGACGGAGCTGGAGGGTGGCGGAATCTCGGGTAGAGTGCGGAGAATCTGCCTTCTTGGCTCGGACACTCCCAGTTCTACTTCCAGGCATGGGGATCTCTGCGGTAGTAGGGGGGCAGGGAACGCTGGTGCAACGTTCCCAAGCCGATCTGCTGGCTGTGCTGAAGGTGCTTGGAATACCCTGCCAGAACGAGGGCGACTACCTCCCAGTGGCAGTATCGACAGCAAACCTGGGTACTCGGGTGGTTTTGCCCCCGCAGAGTACCTCGCAGGTGGCCAGTGGCGTGCTAATGGCAATGGGCACGATTCCCGAGCGAGTTGAAGTGGATAATCTACCCACATCCAGCGGCGGCTACTTGCAGCTCACTCTACAGATAATGCAGCATTTCGGGGTAACATGGAGGGAGGCGAAGCCAGGCAAGCTGTCGAAGCCCGCTGGGGGGCTGTACCACGCTGCGGAGTTCTGCTGTGAGGCAGACTGGAGTGCGGCGGCTCTGCTCATTGCAGGCGCTGCTATTGGAGGGGAGCTGATTCTATACGGTTTGAATCCTGAGAGCCTACAGCCAGACAAGGCGATTCTGGAGGTGTGTAGGGGAGTAGGGGTAGAATGTGTATTTAACGGGGAGGCTCTCTGGGTACGGGGGGTGGAGAATGCTAAAGAGCTTCGGCCATTTGACTACGATATTGGAGGTTGTCCAGACCTTGCACCAGCACTCGCCGTGCTAGCATCACTTATTCCAGAGGAATCGTGCATTCGGGGGATAGCCCGGTTGGCAAATAAGGAGTCGAATCGAGCCCTGGTATTGTCTGAAATGCTTAGGAATTTTGGTGTGGATGCCACGTTGGGTTCAGAAATTTTAAGGATACAGGGAGGTTTCGCCAGGATTTCGAATCCACCAGTAATCGTGAATGTGCATGCGGACCACCGAATGGCTATGGCTGGGTACTTGTTGGGGCTCTTCTACCCAGGAGAGGGCTTGCTAAGCGACCCCACGTGCGTAGCTAAATCCTACCCCAGATTCTTTGATGATGTGGGCGCTCTCTTGGCGAAGGGACGCTGAAATGTTGTGGAGGGAATAGCTATTTTTTAAGTGTATTCTTCTATTGAGGGAAAATAGATTACCTTTGCGTCTTGAACATCCTTGCGTATGGGTGTGGTAGTATTTGGAAATGTTAAGCACTTATGGCTACACTTGAAACTCTTAGGAATAAGGCTGGGGGTATTCGTAGCGGTTATCATCGGCCTGGCATTGTTGTCATTCATCCTTAGCGATTTGCTTGGTTCGGGTCGCTCCATATTCAGTGCCGACGATATGGAAGTCGGGCGTGTAGATGGCACAAGTATCAGCTACCCCGTATTTCAGCAGCAGGCCGACCAACAGCTACAGCTTCTGCAGGCCATGCAAGGCAACCAGGGGAATAGCGAGATGCTCGGGCAGCAGGTGCGCGAACAGATATGGCAACGTTTCGTGCGCCAGCAGGTGCTAGACCGTGAATGTGATCGTCTTGGACTTGCCTTCACCAACGAAGAGCTGTCGGGGTATATCCTTGGAAACGAAGTGCATCCCGTGGTAAAACAGCTCTTCACGAATCCGCAGACTGGAGAGTTCTCTCGCGACCAGCTGGTCAATTTCTTGCAGAACCTCGATGAGGGTGTATCGCCCGAGCAAAAGGCCTACTGGCTTGAGGTGGAACGGGAGCTGCGCGATGAATTGGCAATGAAAAAATACGTGACCTTAGTGACCAAGGGGCTCGGGGTTACCAAATTCGAGAACGACTTCCGGGCTGGCTTGCTGAGCAACTCGGTGGATGCCGCCTACGTGTACAAGAGCTACGATTCGCAACCCGATTCACTCTTCAAGGTCACCGAGGCTCAGGCCAAGAGCTACTATCAGGAGAACCGCGAGCGTTTCAAGCAGGGAGATCTCAGGGATCTGGCCTACGTTACGTTCCCGCTGACGCCTGCGGAATACGATTTCCAGATGGCCCGCGAGGCGCTAGAGAAGCTGATTCCAGAATTCAGCGAAACGGCAGACCCTGGTGCTTACGCCACTCAGAATGGCGACACCCCCTATACGGACAGGTGGGAATCCCCCAAGAATCTTCCTGCCGGCCTGGCAACATGGGCGGAGGAGAATACGCCTGAAGGGGCAGTATCTGGCGTTGAACTTGCGGGGAATGAGTATCTGGTAGGTCGCTTAGTAGCGCGAAAGGCTCTACCAGACTCGGCGCATGCGCAGCATATCCTCTTCTCCTATCAAAAATACCCACAGGAACGTGCGAAAGAGCTGGCAGATAGCATCTTAAACTTAGTGAAGAGTGGGGCAAACTTTGCCGAGCTTGCTAGCCAATATTCTGACGATCCTGGGAGCAAAGAGAAGGGTGGGGATTTAGGCTGGTTTGCGCAAGGCGTGATGGTACCCCCCTTTAACGATGCTTGTTTCTTGGGCAAGCGGGGCGACAGGGTGGTAGTGGAGTCTCAATTTGGGGTTCACATTGTAGAGGTGCTTGGGCAGAAGGGGAGCAGCGAAATGGTCAAGGTGGCGATTCTCTCCCAGAAGGTAGAGGCGGGTAATCAAACCTATCAGCAGGTCTTCAACCAGGCAAGCAGCTTTGCCACCGAGGTGCATGTAGCGCGGCCCAACTGGGTGGCGAGCCTTTTTGGCGCAGGGAAGGATCGTGTGGTGAAAGCCGAGAATCTTTTCGATTCGGTAGCACAAGCGCGCAGCATCCAAAAGCGAATAGCCAACAAGGTAGAGGGGAATTTGACCCGAGTGGGTGCGCTGGAGAATTCTCGCGAAATGGTGCGCTGGGCTTTTGAGGCAAAGCCGGGCGATGTATCTAAGGTCTTTGAGCTTGGCAACGAGTTCGCTGTAGCTCTACTGGTGCGCATAGCTCCGAGCAAAGATGGCTATGCGACCTTTGAGGCGGTGAAGAGCGAAGCGCAGCAGGGAGCCTTGCAAGAGTTGAAAAGAGCGGCTCTATTAAAGCAGTTCGAGGCGCAGGGAACCTCCGTTGATGTGCAGGCGTTAGCCTCGGCTCTAGGGGAGAGCGTGAAGCGTGCACAGGGGGTTACGTTCAATGGCTACTCCTTCGGCAGCGAGGGGTATGAGCCTGCAGCAGTAGGTGTTGGCTCTTCGCTAGCAGTATCGCAACTGGCCAACGGTGTGGCTGGTAATACGGGGGTCTTTGCCATAGTGGCCGAGGAGGTGCATGCGAATCCTACCGCCCAAGAAGACGACATCGCCAGTAGGCAGAGCGATCTGCGGAAAAGAGCAGAGTACGAAACCTATGAATCGCTCAAGTCGATGGCTACTATTGTCGACCGTCGGGCGCGGTTCTTCTAGAATTTATAGGCTTGGTTTTCGTAAGATAGCTAAGGAAAGGCGAGGGGAACGCAATCGTCACTTTCGGTGCGAGCAGAGAGCTTTGTTGCTATGCAGAGCTTATCCTGTGCCAGGTTCAAATTTGAACGTAACGCAATCACCTACTTGGTTCGTAGCTCGAAAAACAAGCATTTCAACGCATTAAGGTAATAAGATTCTAAACTGATGGCCATGAAATATCTACCCAACCTGCTGCTGGCAGGCATCGCGCTCGCATCGTTTTATAGTTGCGAGTACGACACGTTTAAGGATATGCAGCCAGAAAATGTGAACCCCACGCTGGTGGCACCTCTCATCAACGACACGCTCACTATAGGTGATCTAGTGCAGCGAGAGGGCGAGAAATCTACCGTGAAGTTCGATGCTTCGGGATTGTCCTACGTGGAGTCTTATTCGCAGAACCTACTCCCGATAAAGAACCTCACTGGGGTCAAAAAGATAGAACCCCCGCTTTCTCCTAGCGCGCTTTCAGTGGCGGCGGCGGATCTCGCCATTCCCCACCCTGTGCTGCTTGAGGTGCAATTTGTGCCTGGCACCAACCTCTCCAAAGTCCTCTTCACGGCTACAGAGGCTAAAGTTCGCATTGAATTTTCGGCAAGTTCTGCAGCTCCAGAGGATAAGCTCAAGCTGAAGCTAGGCTATGGTTCAGAAACGAAGGAGGTGGAGATTTCCAAAGGAGAGTACAATGATGTAGATGTGACCGAGTGGCTCTCTGGCAAGGAAATAGCGCTACAGCCAGGAACTTCTGCGGTGGATATCGACAAGCTTGAAGTGAAAGTGAGTGAGATTACAGAGGTTACTGGCGATGTCAAGCTGAAACTTTCGTTTTGGGCAGATGGCATTGATGTCCAGAAAGCCTACGGGAAGACGTTGATGGATCTCTCGTACAATCTGGGAGGAGGGGTTAAGCTGTCGCAGTACACCTTTGACAATACATTCTCCGCCAAGATGGGGCTTCACGATATGCGATTCCTGGTTACTATTAAGAAGCCCAGAGGCTTCCATATGGTGATGAAAGTGGGAAGCGTAGTGGCTAGCAACCAGAATCTGGTAGACGACGATGATCTAAAGGCTGGGATAAATGTGCAGAATCAGGGTACGCTAGGGGCGAAGGATTTTCAGATTGGGCAGGAGAACGATCTGCCAGCAGAGGCCGACAGCGTTGTACTAGAGCTGAATGCGCAGAACTCTAATGTGGGCGACCTCTTCGGGCGGGGGGCGAACAGCCTTCTGCTCGACCAGGTTAGCTTTGAGGCGAAGGGTGTGGAAGAGGGGTGGATTCCGTTGGGGCAGACGCAGAATCTCGGGATTAAGGTCGAGAGCATTATGCCCTTTGACGGTTGGATTCAGAGCAATGCAATCCGCCAGACCATGCGGATTCCTTCGGATGTATTCGGGCAAATTGGGCTGGATAATGCGGCGCTTGCGAAGTACCGTATGGAAAATCGCAGCATTAAGCTTAAGTTCTACACGCTCAATGCAATGCCGTTTAATATCTATGCCAATTTCATATTTGTAGATGATAAGGGTGCTGAGCTGTACCGTCTTACGTTCGATGGCAAGGAAAAGTTCTCTGGGACTCCCAGCCTTCCGATGTTCATCAAAGCAGGTCAAGTGCAGAATGGCAGAGTTACAGCACCCTCAGAGTACTCCTGCGAGGCCCCTATCACTGTAGAGCAGTATGAGAAGATAGCTGCGAGCGCCAGCGCGCTGGTTGCGGAATATGTCTTCAATACGCCCAAAGCCCAGGAGCAGGAACGGGTACAGGTGTACAAGAAGGATTACCTGAGGCTGGCCGTTGGCATAGAAGCCCAGATGGCGGCGATTAACAAATAGATATAGGGCAAGCCATGAATAGGAACAGAGTACGTACAGGGCGTAGGCTACTGCTATTTGCCCTAGTAATTGCGGGCTGCTGTGGCGCCTCGCAGGCGCAAACACAGATGCTGTTGCCATTTACAGAACCCATTTTCCAGTCTACGTGGGCGAATCCCGTAGCGCAACCTCTACATCGGTTTAGCGTTGGGCTTCCACTGCTTTCATCTGTGGAGGCGGGAGTGGTTCACAATGGATTCACCATCGCGGGTGTCGGCACGCTAAGGGGGCGGCGGTGGTACATTGATGGCGAAAAGCTTGAAAAAGCTGTTGCCAACCAGAGCAACATGCTGTATGGAGAGGCCCAGATCGATCTCTTGCACTACCGTATGGCGTGGCGCAACTGGTTTTTCTGGTTTGGCGCGCGCGCAGTGGCCGATGCTACCGTTTTCTACCCCAGCGACCTCGTCAACGCCGTGGTGCATGGGAATAATGCCTACCTGGGCAAAGAACTCGATATGACGGGGCTAGACATTATTTCCAAGGCTTACAGCGAGTTCACCCTCGGTGCCTCGACGTTCTTTGGAGACTGGGGGGTAGGGGCTCGTATCAGCCTTCTTAACGGGATTTTCTGTGGAGAGGCAAAGCCTGGAAAATTGGCCATAGAGGTCGGCGATGATAAGGCAGACATGTATAAGCATACGGTGCATGTGAAGGGAACGGTTCATACTGCAGGAGTTCCCTATAGGTCTAACGGTCGCCCCGATTTCAGCGATCTCAAAAATAACATCCCCTCCCGCATCCTAAATTTTGGGAATCCTGGGGTGGCACTCTCTGCTGGGGTGTCCTACCGGCCAGAACGGCACACTAAGATAACGTTCTCATTTTCTGATCTTGGGTTCATCCATTGGGGCAACAAGCTGGGAGCACTGGCGCCAAAGAGTTCAGACTACACCCTTGCGAACATTGGAGATCTTGGCCAGATGCTCAACCAGAAGAGGATCTTTTGGCGTAGGTTATCTAACGAGCTAAAAGAGAACTTCAAGCTAGATTCCGCAGCCAACGAGAGCGCGAAGTCATTCAACACATGGCTTTCACCCAAGTTCCACCTCATTGGGACCTACACCTTCGCAAAGCAAACCTCAGTGGGGCTTTCATTTGATGCCATCATTCATCGTTCGCATTTCTACCCGAGCGTCACGGCTAGCGTGCAGCAGGGCTTTAGCAACCTCCTTCTGGGGCAGTTGGCCATTAGTTACAACCAACGCTCTTTCCTCAATCTGGGTGCAGGACTGGTCTTTTGCCCGGGCCCTGTTCAATTCTACGTGGTTACCGACAATTTCCTTGGCTTTATCAAGCCAAGCCGGATGAATGCCACTAACCTACGTCTTGGCATCAATCTAGTCTTCGGGCCTCTCTACCCGAACTCCCCATTAACCTACAGGTAATGCCTCGGTGGTTCTACACTTTCTAAAGGGAAAACACGCCATGAATTGCACAGTAAGATACGCCACCGCGCTAACCGTATTCGCCCTGGTGCTGGGGCTTAACTTCGCGGTGCAGGCTCAGAGTTTCTGGCCTAAGAACCTCGGTTCTACCATCAACACCCCTCTGCCAGAGGTCAATCCGATTCTTACCCCTGGAGGCGATACGCTCTTCTTCAGCCGGCTCAATAGCAAGGGTAACCGCTATGGGGCTGGCGATAGCCAGGATATCTGGATGAGTATTAAGGACGAGAGCGGTGCTTGGCAACAGGCCACTCGCCTTCCCAACACCGTAAACATCGCGCGCTACAATGCCCTATACGGCGTGCTGGCAGGGGGTAAAAAATTCCTAATCGCCAATGCTTACGATAAGCCGGGCAAGCATTTTCTTCGGCGGGGCTTTTCTTTCATTACGCTCGACTCTGCAGGTAATTTCAGCGCGCCACAGCGAGTTACAGTCAAATGGTTCAGCTGGATGGATGAGGGCGAGTTCACCAACGCCACCATTACACCAGATGGCAAGTACATCTTCATGGCCTTCTCTCGGAGGTGGTGGGGGCGTAATCTCCACATCTACGTGTCGCACCGTATAGCGGAAAATCTGTATTCTCGCCCGGTGCGCATTAAAGGGCCGTTGAAGGAGTTCAAATCCCTTGAAGCTCCGTATTTTGACACCTGCACCCAGCAGCTCTACTTTGCTGCGAAGACGAGCAACGACCCCAAGGCAGACTGCAACATCTATGCCATGCAGCCCGTGAGCGGCAAAAATATGCAAGAATGGCAGAACCTGCGCCGGCTCTCAGACACGGTCAATACCGCCGCCTGGGATTCATACTTCTACCCTGCTGGGGTGGGAACCTATGCCATGATGTGCAGCAACAACGATGCCACCATTGGCGCGTCAGACATCTTCCGCGTTATGCTCGTAGAAGAGCGCCCGTGGGTCAAGGTTACGGGCAAGGTGTTCGACCGCCTTACCGACCAGCTAGTTGACATGCGCAAGACCCCGAAGGTGCTTGTGAACGGCGAGGTCTCAGATTCCGTGACGATGGATGGTGAATCGCCAGAATTCTTCGCGCTGCTGCCACTTGGGCAGAAGTACATCTTTACTGCCACGGCGCCCCACTACGTGTCAGACACCGTCATTGTCGACATGGAGGACGTTAAGCTCTACACCGAGCAGGAAGTTAGCCTTACGCTGACCTCTGATCCCTACGTTACAGTTCGGGGTAATATCCTCAATAGCTTGGCACTCACCCCAATATCAAAGACCAAAAATCCTTCCATCCTTATCGATGGCAAGGAATCTGCCGATGTGAAGCTCGACCCCTCACAGCCGCGCTACGAGGTGAACCTCCCCTTTGGGCGGAAATACCAGATAAC
>JABCOB020000200.1 GCA_013333835.2 Bacteroidia bacterium | reverse complement strand
GCATCGTACTTGTAGAGCTGGATGGCGATGAGCTGGGCAGAGTCTGTGCTCCACCGGATACCTACCCCCTCGGGGCGGCTCTCTAGGCTAAAGGAGGTGGAGGAACGCTTCCCTTGCTTGCCAGCTTAGATTTCACCCTGCTTGGCGGCGACATCGGTGAGCGTAGCCCCCCGCTGGAGTACGCCTGCACCTGGTACTCGTAGCTTGCCCCAGTGGAAATTTGGCTGTCGGTGTAGCTATTGGACTGCGGGTCGGCGAGCTGCGCGATTTGCGTGAAGGCGGTGTCATTGCCCGCACGCCTGAGGATGTTGAATCCTGCGAGGTACGGGTCTCTGCCTGCCACCCACGTTACGAGGTTCTTGCCCTCTTGCGCCTCAACGCTCGTGATAGCAGGGGCGGTGGGCGGAATGGTGTTCGGCTTTATCGCCTCGGTTACGGCCGACAGCCCAGACTGGTTGTAGCGTTCGTCAAGAGCCGTTATGGCGTAGTAGACCCTGCTGTTGAGGTTATCTAGCCCTACGCTGTCGGTAAAGCGGTTGTCTCGAATTGCGGTATCAGTAATGGGGATAAGCTCTTCCCCCCTCGTCAATCCTCGGTAGAGGCGATATCCATACAGGTCATTGTCCGTATTGGCTCGCCAGGTGAGGTGTACCGCTCCTAGGCTATCTATCTGGGCTTTTAACCCTTGGGGTATTGCAGGGGGAATGCTATCTACGGGCTGTAGCAGTATGGAGAGCGACTGGGTGGAGGAGCCGTGCTTAGCTGTGGCCTCTACTCGGTAGTAGATATTCCGCGAGAGCTTAGCGAGGTGCACCTGCCGATCCGTAGGGGATAGCCCTTTAACTGCAACGGTATATTGGCTGTCGTCTGGCGAGTGCAGGATGCTGAAGCCTGTAATGCGCTCCTCCTGACTGGCATCAAAGCTCCAGCTAAGCAATGCCCCGCCCCGCCGGTCGAATGACGATTCCGTGATAAATGGCGTAGCTGTGAGGCTAGGGTAGGATATACCGGAAACTGCTGTGCTGTAGGCTCCTTGCGAACCGAATGGCGTGATGCCCGCAACCCGGTAGTAGAACCTCTTGCCTGTAGGAATGGAGTCTAGGTACGAGATGGGGGCATTCGGGTTAATGTTCGCATCGGCGAGCCGGGTAACGGGAAGGTCAGAGGTTGGCGTGAAGGTTACCCCATCGTCACTCCGCTCTACCACATAGGCAGAGTAGAGGTATGAGAGCGTATTGTAATCCCAAGCCAACAGGGCAGTGCCATCCGCAAAGGTAACGGAAAGCGATAGCGGCGCAACAAGCCTTGCGGTGTCATTGGCCACTACAAAAACACCCCCTTGTTCTACCCAAAGCTCCTTTTCGGGGACAAGAGGGGTTATGCGGTAAAGGTATCGCGCATTTGGCTGGATGTCAGTATCTACCCAGCCCCAGCCGATTTCTTTAGCCACGGGAAAACAGAGGTCGGCGGCGTAGAGCGAGAAGAGGTAGCGTTGCTCCCGCTGCTCGTCTAGCGCAATGGCTCTTGCTATGCCGCTCTTGCCACCCATTGAGACCTCAAACTCCTCGCCAAAGATCGCCTGGGCAATAATGCTACCCAGTGGGTATTTTGCCACAAGCTGCTTTAGCTCATCGCTTTCCTGTGGTTTCAGCTCGGGCGATAGGGTTTTCACCTCAGGTTGTTCAAGGGCAACCCCTCCTCGAGCGATGGTTAGTCGCTCTAGGCGAACACCGTACCTATTGAGAGCCTCCCAACTCCTAGTATCGCTTGCCAGCCAGCGTAGCATTATACTATCGCGGTGTACCTCAGCCCGAGCTTTTATACTGGGGATGCTGTCTGCAGGGCTCTGTCCCCATGCGGCTACTGGTAGGAGGATGCTCAAGAAGAGCAATATTCTATTGATAGCCAGCATGGTTCTGCTATTTGTTTAGCCCCAGCACGTTCTTAAAGAAGAAGTCTACCGTGCTGGTGATTGTACCATCTGGCAGTCGGTAGCTTATCGCCACTTTATACTTCCCGTCCTTAAGTACAGGGAGTGAACGAGTGGCAAAGCGATTGTAGACAGCACTGCCCACCGCATTGTGGTTGTTGATTACAGAATATTCTAGGTCTCTGTAATCTTGGAACACAACCAGCGGTGCAATGAAGGTGAAAGGGAAGTAAAAATGGTTGGGGTTTACCGTTTTGGAATTCAGCGCATTGAGATAGTCTGTCGTAAGGGAGAACCCGTAGTGGGGAGGAATCCCAAGGGGGCTTTCATCCCGATACCGTAAGCGGACAGAACCGTACGGATAACCTTCGTAGACTAGGGGGTAGACGGTTTGGGAGAAGTAGTCTTCTTCTAGCCCAGCCTTTAGGAGTAGCAGTGCTTTCTGTTGGGTTCGGTCTGTCCCCTGAATCTCCACATCATCAAAACCCTCTCTTGCCTGCATGATAGCACCCAGCGTAAAGGTGATGCCCGCATCGAATGCTACGGGATCTCGCATCTTAGCTTGGCTCATTTTGTCGCGGAAGGTCGGATGTAGGCTTGTGGCGAAGCTATAGTTGAGGATAGACTGCTCTAGCGACGCTGAAATGGAGGCCTGGGCCTTGTCACCACCTATCTGCCCGGTGAAGTCCTCGGTTGCCATTTCCTTTGAAGCTCCTTTAGGCTTTGCTCCCTGAGGTTGCTGAGAGTCTGCGCTTGTGGTGTAGGAGAGGTCTACGATGTATGGAGTTTTTCGAAGGAGCTTAGGAATGGTGAACTCTATGCGGTTGTCTGCGTCGTTGTATTTGAACTCCGTTCCAATGCGAGAACCATCGTCAGCCGAAAAGTTCAGCCGATAGTTAAAGCCCTTTTCAAAGAGGTACTTTTGCCCAAAAAGCAACTGCACGTAGCCCTTAGAGCTCTCCTCCGTGAGAAAGTACTTCTGCCCCACTACAGGGTAGGAGTATACGATATTCTCCAGCGGGATATTATTCGGTGCGCCACCGGTGGTAAAGGTGTGGGTTCGCTCTTCGATGGCAGGCTTTCCGGAGGTGACAACCGGTCTCCAGCGCCCATTCTGCAGCTCCTCGAAGCTTACCAGTACATGCGCGGTAAGTTCAGAATGTGGGGGAAGGATCTCCTTTGCCTGGAAGCGGGCCTCTCGCTTGTCATTGCCGAGAATTATCTTTCCT
The DNA here is from genome assembly GCA_013333835.2 of Bacteroidia bacterium. GTDB lineage: Bacteria > Bacteroidota > Bacteroidia > Bacteroidales > CAJPTX01 > Bacteroides_D. Next base: position 2,336 of record JABCOB020000200.1, on the reverse strand, counting down.
GGAATCGATTTTCCCCCTTTGTCTTTTAGTTCAAAATGCTGCAATCCAATGCGGTAGATCTTCTTTTCGCCAGCATCGTTCGTTACGCTGAAGTGCTTGCCAAGCTCCATGTTGAACGTGGCTTGCGGAATGGTGAATACGCTCACCTCGTTCTCATTGGTGGAAGGCGAGAGGTCATTGATAATGGGTTCTTCAATTGGAGAGCTGCCAGGGCAGATAATCTCGCACTCCTCGCCAATGGATAGCTTAAAGCGCGCTTTGCCTTTAATCAGTCCCAGCACGTTCAGGTTTACCCCAAGATAACCTTTAAAGTAGGTGGGATTGGGCAGCCCGGCTTGGAGTAAGGCGGCAGCGCCCCCCTTAACCACAGGAACACGCATTTTAACCAGCCAGAGCTTCACCTTTACCCCCAATTCGCCTTGCAGGTAGGCGTAGGTCTGCCCCATGGCGTACCAGCCATTCATCCCAATAGGGCCAGAGCGTCCTTAGCACTGCGCTTGCCCGTAGTCCTTCAGCATCACATCGAACCCTAGCCCTGTGTGGAAGTTGGCGTACATGATAAGGTACTGCAAGTCTCCAGTTTTGACGGAAAGCTCAGACCCGAAGGCGAGCCCCTTCCCAGTGCTAAGGGCTTCCAGATTGCGTCCTTGCTTGAGGGTTGATAGCTCCGTGCCGAGAATATCTGCCACCTCGCGAGGGGGTGCAGGCATCTCGGGTATGTGGGATCCCGCCATGAAGTAGGAGCCGCTACGTATGGCGATTATGTTTCCCACGTTTAGCTGTACTCCAAGGCGGCGAGAGGGAGTGCCGAGGTGAAGATACCACTCATTGGGGGCTATGTGTAGGATGCCCCAGCCAGCCTCTCCGCCACCCTCGGCCCCGCGGATAAAGCCCCCAGGTGTGTTTATGTATAGCCTTGTTGAGGCGTGTAGGCTCTTATTCTGGAAATCCATCTGAATACCGATGGTTCCTGAGAGCCCACTCTCCTTGATGGAATTGGGGATGGATGTAGTAGTTTGGGCGAGCTTTACGAAGTCACTAATCCCAGGCTCGTCTGGTAGAGTAGCGTTTTTACGCTGTTCTTGATTCTGTGCGTAGCGTTGGGCTAGTTGTTCTTGGGAAACTGAAGATCCCGCACCTCCCTTGTTGGGGAATTCGCCGTAGCCGTAGAACCCCATATAGGCAAGCCCACCAGCTTTGGTAAAGCCCATCTCAAAAGCGGCCTCACCATGGGCGGCCTTGGCGACTTCAAAGACGGTCGAAGCCTTAAAGCCTAACCCCTGGCTGGCTTCGGGGATATAGCGCGCCTGGGTAAAATGCCCGCCGCTCGGGTCTCGCCCCTCAGGGCGTACTCCAAAGGTTAGGGCTCCACCGAAACCATTGAGCGTCATGGCTCCCACTATGGGTACTCCTGGCCTAAAGATTGCCATCCCGTCGGCATACCAATAGCGAAAATCATCTTTGCGCCCGAAGGCTGCTCTAGCGTGAATCGAGACCCCAGGTTGAGTAGAGGAAGAGGCCTTGTCGCCAAAGGAGATTCCTAGCGTGACGTCGCCAGCAAATCCATTACCGTAGACCGCATCATTGCGATGCCAGTCGAGCTTACCCTGAAGGCGGAGTGCTCCTGCAATAGTCGAGTTTACCGCAATGGCTCCAATCTGCAGGTCGTCGAACACCCAGATGCGTCCGTCATAATGGGCAAGAAATGCGAGGTCTGCCTTTCCAGAAAAGAGACCTTCGCTCAGGTTGATACCAGCCCCTACCAGTAGTTTGACCTCACGGGAGCTAGAATTGCTCAGCCCCAGCTTGTGGATGGATAGGGGGAAGTCTCCGAGCTTGGCATCTCCTTCATAGCCGAAGTATTCAGCCGAAATATAGGGCTCTGTTGAAGTGAGCTTGAGATTTCGGAAGGTGAGTTTGGGAAGTGTAGCCCCAGCTCCTGCCAGAGACATGTATCCATGCAATACGGCTTCTGGGATGAAACGATTGGAGGCGAGGCGGAGCGAAATGTAGGAATTGGGATCAAGTTGCGCTTTAGCGTTGAAGATAGAGAAGTCCATCATAGTGTCCGTCAGGACTTTCATCACGTACTCCCCTCCAGGGCGTAGCAGCCCATCGTAGCGCAGTGTGGTATGTTCTCCCTGGAATGGGAGTCCGAGTCGCCCCTTGAAGTTGGCAGCTGTCAGTTCGTTAGCTACGAACTCCATGGAGAATCTATCCACAGAGAACGGCCAGCCATCGGCACTACCCTTCTCTAGGGGGAGGACGTTGTCTGCTGCGAACAATCCCGAAATCCCTTGGTCGTCAATGATAAGGTCTTGCGCCGAAATGCGTGC
>JABCOB020000199.1 GCA_013333835.2 Bacteroidia bacterium | reverse complement strand
GGACGAGCGTGGCGATCCTCTATGTGGCCAAGGAGGGGCTGAGCGTGGGGCGTAGCTCTGCGGGGGTAATGGCTACTAGCTTCCTCGACGAGGTCTACTTCCTGGTGATGTTCCCGCTGCTGATACTGCTGGTGGGCTACACCCCGCTCTTCAGCTTGCCGAATGCCACTAGCACGGTGGCGCGCAGTCTGTTTTGGGTGGCGGTGCTGGGCTACGGGATAAAGTTTGCCTATGTGCTGGTGCTTGCCTACGGGTTCTTTGTGAATCCGCGAGGGCTTAAGTGGTTGCTCCTTAAGATATTCAAACTCCCATTTCTGCGCCGATGGAAGTATGGGGCGCACCAGGCTGGGAGCGAGATTGTGGAGAGCTCCCGCGAGTTTCGGGCTAAACCCTTCGGCTACTGGCTGCGCGCTTTTGCCGCCACCTTCATCTCGTGGACTTCACGGTACTGGGTGGCCAATGCCATTCTGCTGGCCTTCTTCGCGGGTGGCCATCAATTCCTGATTTTCGCCAGGCAGCTCGTGATGTGGATCATCATGCTGGTGAGTCCTACGCCCGGGGGGAGCGGATTCTCGGAGTACGTATTCACCAAGTACCTGGGCGAGTTCATACCAGTTTCGCCGGCTGATCTCGGGGCGGTGGCGGTGGTGCTGGCGTTCATCTGGAGGTTGGCCACCTACTACCCCTACCTCGTGGTGGGTATTGCCCTGCTGCCTAGGTGGATGCAGAGGAATTTTGGGCGTAAACGGTAAGATGAACGGGAGGGGATGATTTTAACTGGGTTCTCTTCGCGATTTTGAGAAAAAGCAGTACCTTCGCGGGGTTGTTTGCAGGGTTGTTTTGGAAGGGCAAATATCTTCGCTAGTAGCATTCGGCAAGGTGTGATGGGCGAACGGCCTAGGTGCTAATGGAAGAAATGGAAGAGGGGTATAAGCCTGTGAAAGTTCCTGTGGATGTGTGTATTGCTGGTCTTTAAAGGAGAAATAAAATTCGGGTAACCAATGGCAATTCAAAAACTCGACGATCTATTTGAGGTGCTTCGCAGCAAGCCACGCAAGCGTCTGGTGGCAGCCTATGCGAACGATGCGCACACCATAGAGGCTGTGGCGGCGGCGGTGCAGGCCGGCATAGTGGAGGCGACGCTGGTAGGCGACCGCGACACGATACTCAAGGTTTGCCAGGAGCAGAAGGTGGATGCTTCGCAGTTTGAAATAGTGCAGGAATCGGTGGATACCAAGGCGGTAGCCACGGCAATATCCCTTATCAATGAGGGGCGGGGCGATATCCTGATGAAGGGGCTGGTAACCACTGATCGCTACATGCGGGGAATCCTCAACAAGGAGAAAGGGCTGCTGCCCCCCAAGGCTGTGCTCTCCCACGTTACCGTGATGCAGATCCCCACTTACCATAAGCTCCTGGTGGTGGGCGATGTGGCTATCATCCCTGCGCCAGATTTCAACCAGAAGGTGGCCATAACGAACTACCTGATTACCATAGCCAAAACACTCGGAATAGAGACCCCAAAGGTGGCGCTGCTTGCGGCTACCGAGCAGGTATCCACAGGGATGCCAGCTTGCGTGGAGGCCGCAGTGCTATCCAAAATGGGTGATCGTGGGCAGATACAAGGGGCGCTCCTCGAGGGGCCGTTGGCGCTTGACGTTGCGGTGAATGCCGAGGCGGCCAAAATAAAGAAGCTCACGAGCCAGGTGGCCGGCGATGCTGATTGCCTGCTATTCCCAAATATCGAGAGCGGCAATGTCTTCTTCAAGACCTGCACCAAATTCGCGAAGGCTGAGCTTGGCGCCATGGTAATGGGGGCAAAGGTTCCCTGCATCCTCACCTCTAGGGGCGATAGCGTGAAGTCTAAAATGTACTCTATCGCGCTGGCGGCCAATGCGGCTCGGTGAGCAAGCGAGTAGTTCGGATCGGATTTTTGCCCAGGATTCCAACAGTTGATAATAGTCAAGAGAAAATAACATAGCATCCCATGCCTAATTTCAAGATTCTAGCCATTAACCCGGGTTCTACCTCTACCAAAATTGCGGTGTATGAGGGCGATGAGCAGGTTTTCATCACCACTATCCGCCACCAGACCGCAGAGCTAGAGCAGTATAAGCGAGTAGCCGATCAGTTCCCTTTCCGCAAGGAGCTAATCCTTGATGAGCTGAAAAAGGCCGGGATTGCTACGAATGATTTCAACGCGATAATTGGTCGTGGAGGGCTGCTGCGCCCGTTGGAGTCTGGGGTATACGAGGTGAACGATGCGATGCTAGCGGATCTGCGGGCTGCGGCACGCGGCCAGCACGCAAGCAACCTGGGAGCGCTTATAGCCCAGAGTATTGCGGCATCTATCCCCGGGGCTAAGGCCTACATTGCCGATCCTGTGGTGGTAGATGAGATGGCGGCGGTGGCTAGGGTGACGGGATTACCAGAGATGCACCGTATCTCTATGTTCCATGCCTTGAATCACAAGGCTATAGGCCGTGCGCATGCCAAAAAACTCGGCAAGAAGTATGAGGATCTCAATCTGATAATAGCGCACCTCGGGGGTGGAATTTCAGTGGGGGCGCACCAGAAGGGACGCGGGGTGGATGTGAATGATGCGCTGGCGGGCGATGGCCCATTCTCCCCAGAACGCGCGGGCGAACTTCCCACCGGGCAGCTGGTGGATCTCTGCTTCAGTGGCAAATACACCCGGGAGGAGGTACGTAGCAAACTGGCGGGTAAGGGCGGACTGGTGGCGCTAATGGGCTACAATGATGCGCAGCGTCTGGAGAATGAGGCGAAGGGTGGTAGCAAGGAGGCTGCGCTAGTGCAGGATGCTATGTGCTACAATATTGCCAAGTGGGTTGGCTCTATGGGGGCTGTGCTTAAGGGGAAGGTGGATGGTATCCTGATCACGGGCGGTATAGCCTACAACCCCTACGTGGTAAGCTACATTCGTGAAATGACAGAGCATATCGCCCCAGTGACTGCCTATCCTGGCGAGGATGAGATGGGGGCGCTGGCCATGAATGCACGCATGGTTCTCGAGGGGACAGTTCAGCCGAAGGTCTACTAGTAGATCCTACGGTCATATCTCAGGCTAAGCTACATTTCAACGGTACTCTGCCCTGGAGAATGGAGGGATCTTGCATCTATTTCTTGCTGGCCAAGCAATAATCAAATAGTGGAAAAT
>JABCOB020000198.1 GCA_013333835.2 Bacteroidia bacterium | reverse complement strand
GCACCGCCGTCAGCATCGGTAACCGTGAAGGTGATGGTGTAGCGCACTGCCTTCATGATTACCCTTGCCGTGGCGGAGAGCGAGGAGACGTTTAGCACATCCTCAACCCTCTCATAGCCTGCCAGCTCTACGGAATAGTTATACTCACCGCTTACCAGCTTATTGGTCGTAGTCGCTTGACCAGCAGCATTGGTTATCAGGGTTTCACTGGCTATGGTAATCTTTGCTCCACTCAGCGGGTTTCCTGCCTCGTTTACCACGGTGAATATGGCGTTATGCCCCTCTTCGATTTTCACGAAGGTTGCAGTTAGCACCATGTCCTCCTGCACGTTCTTAGGGGCTATGGTTTCATTGAGTCCGCCTATAGGCCCGTCCCAGTGGGAGAATCTATAGCCGATGAAGGCTGTAGCCTTAGCAGGTTTAGCATCATCACCCCTATTCACAATCTGGGCCTCCACCTCCATGTTATCCACCACAATGGAGCCTGCCTCTGGAGGCATTACCCTGTAGGTGATGGTGGCCTTCGTGGGATCCTTAAAATAGGCGGTGCGGGTTACTTCCCTGTAGACCTCATCCTGCCCAGAGAGTTTCGGGGTAGTAGTTCCCTCATCCCACTTTACGAATACGAAGTTCCCAACGGGTTTTGCCTCCACATCCGCGGGCTTTTGCCCCATGCTAACCTCCTGCTCTGTGATGTTGGGTTTGTCCACAGTGCCATCGGTGGCCAATTGATCGAACGTGCCAGCTCCTACAGGCGAGGCCTCGTATTTCACCTTCAGCTTATCTGTAGTCGGCGTGGTGATTACGATGTTATCGAGTTCGGCGCCATAGGTGTTAAGGGTCTCGTAGTGCCACCGGAATTGCACCGACTTCTTGCCGACAAGATCGTTGGCTGGGATGGTGTGCTTGGCGAAACCGTGCTGGAAATTTGTGGTGAATATGCGCGGGGCATCAGTCCATACTCCATTGTTATTCAGGCATATTTGCAGTTTTAACGTCCCTTTGAACGTGTAGACTGCATAGTTCATGCTCACCACTATTGGGCTATTCCAGCCATCTGCAAGCTTGTAGCACGGGGAGTAGAGTGCCGATTGGAGGGTTTTCCCCGACATGGATTTATCAGGCTTGATAGCCGCGAATTTCCCATCCAACGGTTCAAAATTCTCCAGAGCATCTCTAGTTACAGCCCAGAGTGCCTTGACTGTGCCAGAGCTCAGAGTGTACCAGCCATCACCCATCCCCTCCTCAAAGTCGTTAGATGCAGGGATTGACGCGTAGATGCCGAACAGGGCGGTTAGCTCCTTGTTAGCAGATACAAACATGTCCTTGCGTCTAGGTGTCCGCACCCCATCGCTCCAGCCTTTGAAGTAGTGTTCGTCATCGGCAGCCTCTACCTCTACGTATTCGCCATTCCCGTGGAGCTTTACCACTTGGGTTGCAGCGCCATCCTTGAATTTTCCGCCATTCTCTACCCTGTAGGTGAGCGTAAAGGTTATCTCCTTGAAGGAGGCCTTCACCTCTGTATTTTGGGCAACATTCTTGGCCACGTGCGGATTTTCAGTGGATCCATCGCTCCATTTTACGAATTCATAGCCTCTGCTAGGAATGGCCAAAACGGGCTGCCCATCCCCACCCGGAGCTACCATTTGGGCAAGGTCGCCTACTAGCTGCCCGCCTACGCCATCTACGCTGTAGGAGAGCGAAAGCGTAGCCCGCTTAAGCTCAACTTCAAGCGCCACATCCCTTCCAGTGGAGAGGTCAGCTGTTGTAACCGCATCGGAGTAGCCAGCCTTTCGCACCGTGAAGGTGTACGATTTCCCTACTGCAAGATACCAATCGGCAAGCCCATTGGCAGAGGTGGTTATCGCCTCTTGCCCTAGTAGAACGGTGGCACCTGGTAGTGGATTGCCACCCTCACGCACGGTTACGGTTACGTGCCACAGGTCGCCCTGCGTCATCTCAAACACACCGTTAGCGGGAGTAATCTTGTAGCGGCTTGTCTCATAGGATTTACTAGCATCAGTCTCCACGGTGTAGGTCCCCACGGGCAATGAACCGCTGGGTACTACCGCAATACCCTTGGCATCCTTCACCGTGAAGCAACCCTTAGTGAATGGGTCGGGCAGCGCACGAACATCCTCCGGGTTCACCAGCCCATCGTACTCGTAAGCTAGTATGAGCGGATAGCCAACGTGGTGCTGGGCGCTCTTCACCTTTACGGTGCACTCTTTGGGCGCCACCGTAATGCTCTTACTCTCGCTTTGGGCAGCATCCCACATGCCTCCACCAGGCTGAATGGCGGTGATGGTGGTTCTGCCAGGTACGCCTATGGCGAGTTTGCCGTTTGCCACGGTAGCCACCTCAGCCCGCTCGCTTGTAAATGTGAGCGCAAGCGGGGAGTTTAGCGTAGCCTGCACGTCTACGGGGGCATCGCCATAGGTGTAGTTGGTTTTGGCTAAGCTCCAGTTAATAGTCTGCTCCTGAGCAATTTGTAGCTCGTAGTTCTTCTTAGCCCCATTGGCTGCAACCACGGTAAGAACCACAGGGTTCGAGAGATCGATCCCTGTAGTTCCGCTGGCCAGCTCTGCCTCTTTGCAGAAGAGCCTTGCCCCTTCCGAGATGGTAAAAGTGAGCTTGGCAGACGAGGCATCCGTTAGCCTGCCGGCCGTTGCGGGTATCCTGATTAGGTTTTCTGCGGCTATGGGATCTACAACCATATCTTGGAGCAATCCTGGATTTTGGGAGGCTTCAAGCTTGAGGGTGAGGAGATTGCAGGCATTAGAGGCATCCTCATGGAATGTGAGGGTTACCGACTGCTGCAGGTTCTTGCCGAATAGCGAGGCCTCGGCCTTTATTTCCACCGCGCTAGTAAAGTCGAATACCGTGGAGCTGGTTATCTCAGCACCGTTGTACTTAAGGCTTGTATTCGGCCATAGGCTCAAGACTTTGCCTTTCACCTGGGTTTTATCGGTACCCTTCACAAAGGTTATGGTGTAGCTATTAGCCCCCGTTTTCTCTACCCTGGCCTGCTTTTCGAATTGGAAGCCCGCAATGAGCGCTTCAATCTTTTGCCAGAGTCCATTCTCTGTGGCGCTTAGACGTTCTGGTTTGTCGGTGAAGAGCTCCATAGCCATCTCGCAGAGAAGACGAGCTTGTTTTTCGTTCCCTCGTCAAAGGTGAACTCGCTGGTGTAGTCTGTTGGCAGTGTACCGTCGCTATTCCTAACGTACTGGAAGAGCATGATACCGCTACTAGTCAGAGCTTTTTTACTGGTGCGGAGCAGCTTTAGTTGCCCATCAATCTTGCTGAATACGGCGAGTTCTGGGTCATAGCTCCCGCCAAAGGAGGGCGCATCCATTTGCCCATTACCCTCCAGCTCGCACTCCTGCCCGTCGATGTAGACTGCTGGGGTGCATTCGCGATTGTACCACCCATCCATGATATCGGACATCGCCACGGTAAGGTGGTGCCATTTACCAGGCAGCAGAGTTCCCTCTTTGGTCCAACGGAGCATTTTCCGCCCGATCTGCATGGCAATAGCGTTGCTGGGGATTCCGCCCGCCATATTGTGCGTCACGTAGAGATTAAAGCCGTTGGCTTCAAGGAGCGTGCCGAACTGTGGCTTATCGATACGGAATATGAGGTCGATAGTCCAGTAACGGGTTGAATTCAGCTTTTGGGCAACCTCTACACCGTCAAGCTTCTCGTTCGCCTGCTCCAGACTGTGGATGTTTAGAGCGTAGAGCCCTTGATTGGCGGGGACAGCGCAGTACACCGAACCCTCAATCCTGTTATTCTCCTCTATGGGGTTGGCGAGTAGCTCCACAGCCACGGTGTGCTTACCCACCGCAGAGAAGTCGGCCTTCCTGTTTAGGATTATCACCCTGCTGCCCTTGTAGGCTACAAGCTTATTGGTCCCCTTGCAATCGATGGTTTCCTCTACGGGTTGCTGATTATCGATGGTAATCTTAACCTTAGCATCTCCATCGAAGTCGGTGTTCGACAGGTTGTTGAGCACGAATTTAATTTCTTGCTCACTGCTGAGGTTCTTGCCGCTCACCCCAATCTGCAGCATGGCGAGGCCGAGGTCATTGGCCTTCGGATAGTTGCCCTCTTTGAGTTCTATCGTGAAATCCTGCACGTCGCCCTCTTTGGGTAGAGCGGTACAGGGATCTACAATATCAGCCGTTGGCGCCATGGCAACGCGAATCCGTTTCACCCCGGCAGGGTAGCTCTCCAGGTTCTGGTAAATGAGCCGTATGGGATCCTTGCTCTCCTTTACCATAGCGGCCGTCTGCTTTTCAGAGTCCTCGAACTGGCCGTTGCCATTCCAGTCTACCCACATAGCTACGCTGTAGCCCTCGCCTGCGAGCTTCCCTGGGAACAGGCGGAATTCTAGGGAGCCATCGCCCTTATACGCGAAGAGGGACTTTTTCAGATTGTAGCGAATCGT
>JABCOB020000197.1 GCA_013333835.2 Bacteroidia bacterium | reverse complement strand
GTTCTCCACATCCATGGTCGACTGCACCTCCCAGGAGGTCATAAATCGGTCGGTACTACCGGGGTTGCCAAGAATCATGGCAAAATCACCCTCTTTATAGCCGGCTAGCGATATGGTGAAGGTCCGCTTGGGCACGTAGGGCTTATTGTTTGGCGAATAGTCTGCGGGCTTATTATCAGGCCCAGCGTAGATGCGGAAGAGCGAGAAATCGCCCGTGTGGCGTGGGTACATCCAGTTATCGGTATCGGCGCCAAACTTCCCGATTGATGAGGGGGGGGCGGCCACCATGCGGATATCGGTGAAGACCTCGTAGAGCGAGAGGTAGTACTTATTCCCCCCGTAGTAGCTATTCACCTTGGCCTTGTAGTGCGTGCCTTTGGAGGCCTCCTCCTCTAGGTATTTGTCCGTGTTCTCGAGTGTGAAATTCCGTTGAAACTCTGGCATCTCGGGGTATACGGAGTCGAGCATTTTCTCGGTTACATCTACCAGTTTCACCAGGAAGGTGCAGGTGAGGCCCGGGGTTGGAATCTCATCCTGAAGGGTCTTGGCCATGAAGCCGTCCTTGAGGTAATCATGCTCCACCGAGCTGTGCTGCTGAATAGCATTGTAGCCGCAATGATGGTTAGTGAGCACCAACCCTTGGGTGGATATCACCTCGCCAGTACAGCCATTGCCGAATATTACCACGGCATCCTTGAGGCTAACGCCGTCTGGATGGTAGATCTGATCGGGGAGGATCTTCAACCCCAAGGCCTCCATTGTCTGCGCATTGTACTTGTAGAGGAGTGGGAGTAGCCACATCCCCTCGTCGGCACGGACGGCAGTGCACAGCATCAGCGCAACTAGCACTGTGAGGCAACCCTTTCGGAAAAAACGCTTACCCATGTGTATCTTTTGGTTATATTGTGCGATAAACAGGCTTATTACCCGCGGGGCAAAGGTAGGGAGAAACCCCGTAAATAGCAAAAGTGGAAAGTGCTTCTTGCGCCCATTTGCGCGCGCCTAAATCCTTTTCGTAAGCTCAGATAGGCGGCAGAGCACTTGGGATAAATCCTGAATCTGGTGCATGCGCTCATCGACCTCTTGGCTGGTGAGTTCAGGGTTCTTCAGCTCTTCGCGCTTGCTGGCCAACTCTTGCGAGAGAATGTCCCACTTGAAGGTCAACACTACCTGCTGGGCGTTTAGGGAGAGGTCATCGTGCGAGAGGTCGACGACCTTCCCTCCCTGAAACCATCTCTTGCTGAGGGTGTATCGATCTGTAGTAAGATCTATGCAGAGGCTGGTGAGCTCGGGGTCGAGTCCGCTGAGCAAAGCCTGCTGGGGATCGGGAGCTCCCTCGGCCAACTGCTGCTGATAGCCATCGTAGAGCCGCCTCAGCAGGGGGTCGGTAAAGGTAATGCCATCCACCGCGAATTCGGCAGCCATGTAGTCTGCCAGCCGCACAGACTGCACCCCACTCCCGTCGTCCTCAGCTATCTGGATGTTTTCGGTGCCATACCTCAGGAGCATGCTCGCCAATTCTCTTTCCTGGACGTAAAATGGATTCTTAGCTTTTGGCTCAACCTCTGGGCTGCCCGCCTCTCCCTCTGCGGCTGCATCGGTAGGCGCTTCTGCAGAAGGAGTATCGGGATTCTTGGGCCTAGCAATCAATGGCTTCTGGCCCCGCTGCTTGCTCACCTCGGCGGTAAGCAGCTCTTCGCTCAGGCTGAACTGGCGGGCTGCCTCCTGAATGTAGAGCGCACGGGTAATTCCGTCGGGGATAAGGGCTATGCTCTTCACCACATCCTGCGCCAACTTGGCCAGCTGGGCCGGATCGCCCTTACCAGCCTTGAGACGATTGGCCGCTTTGAAATGGATGAAATCTTTCCGATTATCCTCTACAAAATCTTGGATTTCGGCTAGGGTATGCGCCTTGGCAAAATCGTCGGGGTCTTGCCCTTCGGGTAGCAGCACAATGCTCACGTTTATCCCCTCGGCCAGGAGTAGGTCGGCCCCCCGTTCTGCTGCTTTAATGCCCGCAGAATCACCGTCGTAGAGCAGCACCACATTCTTAGTGAATCGGCCTATGAGCCGGGTTTGCTCTGTGGTGAGCGAGGTGCCGCTACTGGCCACCACGTTCTCGAGCCCTCGCTGGTGGAGCTGGATCACATCGAGATAACCTTCTACCAAAAAGCAACGATCCTGCTGTGCAATAGCCCTTTTGGCCAACGAGAGCCCAAAAAGCGTCTCGCTCTTGTGGTAGATTTCGCCCTCGGGGGAATTTATGTACTTCGCGAGCTTGCCGTCAGTCCTAAGCGCACGCCCCCCAAAGCCTATTGGTCTGCCGCTCACGCTCCGTATGGGGAACATCACCCGCTCGCGGAAACGATCGTACAGCTCCCCATTGCGCTCGGTAACCAACCCCACCCGTTGCAGGAAGCTAGCGCTGTAGCCCGCCTGCAAGGCTGCTTGGCTCATAGCATGCCCACCGGCCGGGGAGTACCCCAGCCCGAACTTGGCGATGGTCTCTGCCGTTACCCCGCGCTCGGTGAGGTATCCCAACCCAGCGACCTTTCCCTCGGTGCTGTCAGTCAGTGATTTCTGGTAGTAGTTCTCAGCCCACTCTAGCAAGAGCATCAGGCTCTCATGCTCGGTGCGCTGCTGCCGTTCGGCCTCGGTCTCTTCGCGTTCTTCTATCTGTATGCCCGCTCGTTTGGCCAGCCGCTTTATGGCATCGATAAAATTGAGCTGCTCAATCTCCATGAGGAACGAAACGGCGTTCCCCCCCTTGCCGCAACCAAAGCACTTGTAAATCCCCCGGCTGGGCGATACGTTGAACGAGGGGGTCTTCTCAGAGTGGAATGGGCAGAGGCCTATGTAGTTAGAACCGCGCTTAGTGAGCCGAACGTAGTCGCCCACAAGATCCTCTATGGGGACTGCCGCGAGGATGCGGTCGATGGTTTGGCGATCTATCATATAAGGGGTTACGCGTAAGTGGATGGTAGCAATATGGGAACGCTGAAGAACGCCCGGGAACTGCGCGTGGAGCAACTACGTACTACGGTGGCCGGTTAAAACCTTTTGGCCCCAACAGGGAAAAGAACTAGAAATGGAAGGCAAGCGGGTCTTTTGCCGGGGTGTGCGAATAACCCACGAATGGGGTGATGACAGCGGGGAGAACACCCTCTGCGCGTCCGATACACTTCAGGGGTAGACGAGCAGGGTTCATCAATCCTTTCGGTAGTAGTAGGGGGCCATGCGCCGATGGGCAGCGCGCACCGCCTCCTCGGCTTGCAGAGCAACCTTCCGCAGGGTTGGGGTGCTGGCATCGGGAACCCGAAGGGGAGGGAGCACCTGGAGATGCAGCAGCTCTCGACGAGGCACAAGGAGCAAGCCTCTGAGGGTCTCCCTAGGGCCACGGACGGCAATGGGCACTACTGGCACACGGCCCGCCGTGGCTATGGAAAACGCCCCGGCTTTGAATGGCCCCACCTGCCCTGTGCGTGTGCGCGTCCCCTCGGGGAATATCATGATAGAAACCCCACAGCGAAGCCAACCGAGGCATTCGCGCTGCATGCGCTGCGCATCGGCCCTGCTGGCGCGATTGATGCTGACGTAATCTGCCAGCCAGAGAATCCACCCCACAAAGGGGGCGCGGAAAAGCTCGCGCTTGGCCACCCATTTAAAACGAACGGGAAGGGTGAGGAGGACGGTGATATCAAATAGGCTCTGGTGGTTGGCCACCATAACGCACGGGGTTTTCGGCAGGTTGGAAAGCCCATCAACCCGGAGCTTCCAATACGGATTGAGCGCTATGTAAAGGCGACACCACCCCCTGAGGTAGAGATGCATCACACGTCGCTGCCTATCAAATGCCGCGGTAAGAAGCCACAGCATCCCCATAACGGAGAGCGCCACCGCGAAGAGGGGAATGGTGTATAGGTAGAGGTAAACATTGGCCAAGAGATGGCGCACTCGGTAGCCGATGGTGTCGCTAGGGTCTGGATACATGGGTGAAATGGCTTGTATCTATGGTGGAAAAATGTGGCTGGCTCACTGCGCTCTGCCTACCCGTGGGTTTGCGGTATGAAAAGGGGGGATCTGACAAATTGGCGAGCTTTTCTGTAAAAAAATACCCGCAGGGGCCGCTGTATTCGGCCACTACGGGTGGGCAGAATCAAATAGGCGGTACCGCAAGCCAATGGGGCTGGGTACGCAGTGCTGGTGCTACAACGCCTGGTAGGCTCTGGCGATCTTGGTTGCCAGCTCCTTGAACTCCTGGTCAGTGAGCTTGGCTCTAGGATTGGTGAAGTTCAGGTCGCCCTCCTGCGATATTGGCACGAGGTGGAGGTGCGCATGCGGCACTTCGAGCCCTATCACCGCAAGCCCTATACGCTTACAGTCAACCACCTGCTCTATGGCTCTCGCCACGCGCTGGGCAAAGGGGAGCATGCCCTGCAGGTACTGGGGCGGGAGGTTGAATATGTAGTCTTGCTCTACCTTGGGCACCACTAGGGTATGGCCAGCACGCAGGGGGTTGATGTCGAGAAAGGCGAGAAAGATGTCAGACTCTGCGACACGATGGCAGGGGATCTCGCCTTGGATGATACGTGTGAATAGGGTTGGCATGGTTTTTGCTACTGATTTTACGCATCGGGGAGCTATGCTATTAAAAACTAGATCCCAATTTCGAGGATCTTGAAGGTCTGCAGCCCGCTGGGGACCTGAACCTCCACGGTGTCGCCCACCTTATGGCCTAGAAGAGCCTGGGCTATAGGTGTGCCAATGGCTAGCTTGCCCTCACGGATGTTGGCTTCGCTCTCTGAGACGAGGGTGAAGGACATCTCGGTCTTGAGCTTCACATTGCGCAGGCGAACCTTGCTGTAGAGCTGAACCTTTGAGAGGTCGAGCTTAGAGGGATCGATGATCCTGGCCTTTGCGAGCGTCTGCTCAAGCTTGGCAATCTTGAGCTCGAGCAACCCTTGCGCTTCACGGGCGGCATCATATTCGGCGTTCTCGGAAAGATCGCCCTTGTCACGAGCATCGGCTATGGCCTGTACTACGGCTGGCCGATCCTCTGCCTTAAGGCGCTGAAGCTCGGCCTCAAGCTTTGCGTAGCCTTCGGCCGACATATAGATCTGATCTGCCATGTTGCGAGTTTTCTGGTTTTAGGTTTAGGCAATCTGGTGTGTGTGGTTTGGGATACAAAAAAAAATAGAGGACTCGCGCTTGCGTGTCGCCCTACCTGTAAAGAGCCGCGCTATCTCTACTCTGCGCGGGCTTTGGGTGGAAGATGGGATTCGAACCCACGGCCTTCGGAACCACAATCCGACGCTCTAACCAGCTGAGCTACATCCACCATCGAATTCCGACCGCAAAGGTAGCTCATAATTCTGATACGGCAAAATCGGAGGGTAGATTTTCCCGAGTACAATTATATATATATTTGATTATGAGATGGTAGTATTTCGGCTAAGAGTATTGACTCATTCGGCGAGTTCCTGGGCGCGGAGGCAGGGATTCACCACCACACTCTGACCAGGGAGGATACCGAGCCTGTCGCCCACTGTAAGGCACTGGCAGGTGAAGAGTATGAACAGGCGGGGGTCATTCAGGTTTGCCAAGGCCTCAAGGTTTGATTGCCCTTTGGCTATTACCACATCGGCCTCACGGAATGCTTGGTCAAATCGCTCGGAGGCACTGGAAATTAAGGTATTAGGAGCTTGGCAACCATTCTCTAGCACCTTGGCAATCTTACGCATATCCACGTAGTCGGCATCTTGCCCAGAGGCGGCAAGGCCAGCGCATGGACTGCAGACCCCCACGGTGACATCGACCCCTACGGGCATCTTTCTGATAAAGAGGCGGTCGAACACGATTTCGCCGGCCAGGTTGGCAAGGTACAGGACTTTAACGCCTTGGTGGAGGCGGGCCCGAAGCTGCTTTGCGTGGTCTATGGCTAGCTGGGCTCGCAGGGTATGGTCTATTTTCCGCTCGATGTCGCCCCGGCTGTCGGTGGTGAAATCGATGGCGGTGGCTGCCAATGCCATGCGCAGCGAGGTGTAGAATGGGGTACCCAACGACTGGATGCGCACCCGAAGAGCAGCATGGAGCTCTAATGCCATGTCGTTCATCTGCCGTTTGGGCTGCCAGAAAGGCGGCTGGCGATCTGGAAACGTCTGGTGCATGAGCTGGTAGAGTTCTCTCATGAATTCTGGTGGACTCACACGGGTTCCATGATCCTGATAGCGCTCGGTGGTCTCTCGGAAGAAAACCTCTTTTTGCTCCTCTGTAGCACCATAAAGGTCGAGCAGCGGCTCTACCCGCCGCCACACGCAGAGCATGCAGTCGCGGGTGAGCGCAAAACGCATGGGAGGAATGGGGATAGATATGTTACAATCAGAAAGCATAGCATGTAGGGGTTCGCCTGTAGAACACCGTAAGGGGGAACTTTGTTCACACACGCGAATGGGGGTTGCCGCACGGAGACGGGGGGTTCTATGCCGACGCAAGGGGGGGAGTACTGAGGGGTGATGCCCGTGCTGCCCGCCCCTTAAATTATTGGGAATTGCGGCGCATTGCCCCGTTTTTCAGCGTTCGCCCGCGCAGTAGATCTATTCACCTACAGCGGTTTCAGGGGGATTTTCACCCTGCCCGGATTGCCGCATACGGCATTATTCAACAATCTTGCTTACCTTTGCAGGATTGCAATCCACCACGATGTACCACTCTAATCGGCTAATATAGATGGAGAAAACGCCTAAACGGTACCTAGTAACCACGGCTTTACCCTACGCGAATGGGCCACTGCATATAGGGCATCTGGCGGGTGTGTACGTGCCTGCCGACATCTACGTCCGCTACCTGCGCGGAAAGGGGCGCGAGGTGCTGCTAATAGGGGGATCTGATGAGCACGGCGTGCCTATCGCCATACGTGCCCGTGAGGAGGGTGTATCGCCCAAGGAGATTATCGATAGGTATCACGAGCTGATTAAACGCTCGTTCAAGGAATTCGGCATTTCATTCGACATCTACTCTAGGACGTCGAATCCTACCCACTACGCGCTCTCGCAAGAGTTCTTCACCACGCTCTACCGCAAGGGGGTGTTCGTGGAGCAAGAGAGCGAACAGTACTATGACCCAGAGGCTAAGCAGTTCCTAGCCGACCGCTACATAGTGGGTACCTGCCCCCACTGCGGCAACGAGAAGGCCTACGGCGACCAGTGCGAAAAGTGCGGCACTAGCCTGAATGCCACCGACCTAATCAACCCAAAGTCGCGACTAAGCGGCGCGGCCCCCCAGCTACGGACTACAAAGCATTGGTTTCTGCCGCTAGAGCAATACCAAGCCTGGCTAGAAGAGTGGATTCTGAAGGACCACCCGGAATGGAAGCCCAATGTGTACGGGCAATGCAAAAGCTGGCTAGACCTAGGGCTGCATCCAAGGGCGGTAACCCGCGACCTCGACTGGGGCGTGCCTGTGCCGCTACCGAATGCCGAGGGAAAGGTCCTCTACGTGTGGTTCGACGCCCCTATCGGCTACATATCGGCCACCAAGGAACTCACACCAGACTGGGAGAAGTTCTGGAAGGATGAGGATACCAAACTGGTGCACTTCATAGGGAAGGATAACATCGTGTTCCACTGCATAGTATTCCCCACGATGCTGAAGGCGCACGGTGACTACATACTACCCGATAACGTGCCGGCCAACGAGTTCATGAACCTGGAGGGCGACAAGATCTCAACCTCGGGCAATTGGGCGGTTTGGCTGCATGAGTACCTAGCAGAATTCCCAGGGCAGCAGGATGTACTCCGCTACATGCTCACGGCCAACATGCCAGAAACGAAGGACAACGACTTCACCTGGCGAGAATTCCAGAGCCGAAACAATAGCGAGCTGGTGGCCGTACTCGGGAATTTCGTGAACCGCGCCCTAGTACTCTGCCATAAGTACTTCGAGGGGAAAGTTCCATCGCCCGACACGCTGCTAGAGGAGGACAGGGCTGTGCTGGAAGTGGTGCATGCGCAACGCAAGCTGATAGAGGAGGCCATAGAGAGCTACCACTTCCGCGATGCGCTACGAGAGTACATGCAGGTGGCGCGCGTGGGCAATAAGTACCTGGCAGACATGGAGCCGTGGAAGCTCTGGGGGGCAAACCCCGCCAGGGTGGCAAGCATCATCTACGTAAGTCTACAGGTAACCGCTGCGCTATGCGTGCTAGGACGGCCATTCCTCCCCTTCAGCACAGAGCGTCTGGAGGCAATGGCACGCCTCCCAAAGGCTCTATGGGATGACGACCTAACGGGAATCCTGAAACCAGGACATGAACTCGGCAAGGCAGAACTGCTGTTCGCCCGGATAGAGGATGCGGCCATAGAAAGGCAAATAGCCAAGCTGCAGGCCGCCAAGCAGGCCAACGAGGCCAAGGGGAACAAGCCCAATTTCCCGCCACAGAAGGGGCTGATAG
Organism: Bacteroidia bacterium; assembly: GCA_013333835.2. Taxonomy (GTDB): domain Bacteria; phylum Bacteroidota; class Bacteroidia; order Bacteroidales; family CAJPTX01; genus Bacteroides_D. Next base: position 2,881 of record JABCOB020000197.1, on the reverse strand, counting down.
ATTTCGAGACCTTTGAGGCGCTCGACCTCCGGGTGGGGCGAATCCTCACGGCTGAGCGCGTGCCAAAGGCAAACAAGCTGCTGAAGTTCACCGTGGACACTGGCATAGACAGGCGCACCATTGTCTCTGGGGTTGCGGAGCATTTCGCACCAGAGGAGCTTGTGGGTAAGCAGGTGAGCGTGGTGATGAACCTTAAACCCAGGGTGATCCGTGGCGTAGAGTCGCAGGGGATGCTGATATTCGCCCAAGATGCCGATGGGAAACTGGTGGTAGTAGCCCCCAACCGTGAGGTTGCTGACGGCGCAGGGATAGGGTGAGTCGGGGGAAAGGCCTTGTTCTAGCGGTGGCTTTACGTGGGCGGACTGGTGGCAATTCTATATCCAGCACAGCCATTACGGTAAAAACCTAATAATTCTGTTTTTATCGGATCGTAACCTCTATAGTACAGGTTCACAGAGAGTTGCCACTCGTTACTTTTAAGGTCATTGACACATAAATCTAGCATCACGAGCTATGACCTCCATATCCATCAAGCGGGTAGGGCCAATAGAAGAGGCAATGCGGTAGCCTATGTTGATGAACAGCAAATAGAAGCCGATTAGGTTAACTTTTAGTTTGGGCATAGTAGCCTACATGGCCAGATATGATAGGCCAGATTGCCTAGCACGGAAAAATCATTACCTTTGCGACACCAAGGCACGAATCCAGCACACAACATAGCATGAATAAGAGTCGGGTTCTCATACCATTCATCATAACGGCCTTGCTAGCAGGGCTTGCACGTCTGGCGGCTGCACAGGAAGTAGCGCTGCACATATTCGGAGGTCGAGACCACACCCACTATCTGGGTTGCCTGAACTGCGATAGCAACGACGAGCTTTCGATATGGAATAAGCAAGGACGTTACGGCGACAATTTCTTCGGTGACAACAGCTGTATTTGGTACGCATTCAACCCCTACGCACAGGATCGAAATGGGGTGTCGTTTCGTGATCCAAACACCTTTAGCCCCGATGTGCCGATAATTGTGGATGACTACGGCCATTTTTACGGCTATTTCACCGCCAACAAGCGTCGGCCAGATCGCTGCCGAATGCGGCTGCTGGATGTGATCATTACGTTCTACGATGCGATTAGACGGGATACTCGCCCAATGTACGACCTCTGGTATGGCGACGAGATACGCGTGCGGCGCGGCGGACGAATCTACCGTATGGACAGGGAGGATGAGTATGGATCGCCAAGGGTAGTCCCCACTCCTCCAACACAGGATGATAGGTGGGTAGAACCGAGGATAGAGATCCCAGTACCCGACATATGGTTTCCACAGATACGCTCTCAGCGCAACGCTATGCCCGCTAGCGGCACTCCTGCCAATGGCGAAGGGCAAACAAGGCAGGATTCCATTCACTGGGGTGTGCGCCCTGGGCTCGAGACAAGGCACTAGAAAAGCTCGCTCAGGTTTCGTAGAGGGCGTTTCATCCCTTATAGCACAAGCGGAATAGACCTAATCTAGAGTTTGCAACACCGCAATGGGTGACGAAAAAGATCGGAGAATGCAATAAGCATGCCATTCTTAGATGGACACCCAAAGAGTGGAATAGCTCAAACCTACGCAGGCGCTAATGGGGCATTCTGAATTGGAGGCTGGTGAAGGCCTACGCGGAATCGTGATACGCTCTACGGGGAGCTGGTACGATGTACTCTCAGACGATACCCGCTTTAGCTGTCGCGCTCGGGGTAGAATCCGCCTGAAGGAGGTTCGCAGTACGAATCCTATAGCGGTGGGCGATGCCGTGCTTTTTGTTCCAGAAGGGCCTGACGTTGGCGTAATAACGGCTATAGAGCCTCGCCGTAACTACATGATCCGTCGGGCTACGAACCTCTCGCGCGAGAGCCACATCATTGCAGCCAATCTAGATCTAGCTGCCGTGGTGGTAACCCTAGTAGCCCCCCCTACCCCATTGGAGTTTGTAGATCGCTACTTGGCCACTGCGCAAGCCTACGATATCCCCCAGCTGGTGATACTCAACAAGCAGGACCTTCCCGAAGAACAGGATGAGGCGGCTTCTCTCGGGATACGTGCTATCTACGAGAATGCAGGGGCAACGGTAGTAGAACTATCCGCAAGCACAGGGCTAGGATTGGAATGCTTGCGCGCGTTGCTAGAGGGTAAAACCACATTGCTAGCTGGGCACTCTGGAACGGGAAAATCCTCAATTCTCAATGCTCTAGAACCTACGCTTGCACTTCGCACAGCTCCACTATCCGAGTCGCATGGGCTTGGGCAGCATACTACAACCTTTGCTGAAATGTATCCTCTCACCATTGCCCCAAACACCTATGTGATAGACACTCCCGGCATAAAGGGCTTTGGAGTTATCGATTTTGATAGGCATGAAGTATCACACTTCTTCCCCGAGATATTCACCACTGGCAAACAGTGCAAATATCCTGATTGTCTACACTACACAGAGCCTGGCTGTGCAGTGGTATCCGCTGTAGAATGCGGCAACATACCCTACAGTCGCTACCAAAGCTACCTGAGTATCCTGTGCGATGAGGGTGGAAAGTATCGGTAAGCCGCTGAGGGCTACTTGGTATTGCATTGCTACACGGTACACCATGCTGCTTACTGAGCCCTGAAAAACTAAATCGTATCACTCCCCTACGGTTGTTGAAATATAGGGCTTTAACCATATGGCACTAGCAGTGATACGGCAGCGGACTATATGACGCTGCAGCGTTTTTCAACATTCTCCTAGCATTCTCTGACTCCTACAGGAAAAAACAACGGCGGGTGGCTTTAGGCCACCCGCCGTTGTTTTTTTGATCAAGATATGCCACTACCGCCGTCTCACCTTGATCTCTACACCATCGT
>JABCOB020000196.1 GCA_013333835.2 Bacteroidia bacterium | reverse complement strand
GAGCGGACCTGCAAGTAGCTCTGGGAGTACGGTAAGGATATCTATCCGCACGGGTTGAAGAGCCTTTTATACAGACTGTTGCTAGGCATTCTGAAGGGGAACGATCTACCTAGGCAGAGCCTTTTCTGGTATACCCACAGCCGATTTTACCCACTTGGGCGGGGATGTTCTAGCTGGTGGAAAGTTGACGATGCTATTTTCCTTGGAATAGCTTAGCCCATTCGCGTTTCTTTCTACCCTCCCAGGCCTTGGTGTGGTAGGCATAGCTAGCTATGAGCGGCACTACCGTAGTGGCCTCGGCGTACACCATCTGTTCGTAGGTTATATCCACCTTGCCCCAAGAGGAGGCCTCACGAAGGGTGGACGAAGAGCAGGCCCCATCGCGCACATCGGCCACCGTTATTTGAACCGCATACTTGTGCATGGGGACCTCATGCCCAAGCACCTCTGCGCATACCACCGTGTCCTGCGCAAAGTTCTTCGGGACACCGCCACCCACCATGAATAGCCCCGATACGCCCGCTGCGATCTTGATTTCGGTTAGCTCTCTGAAATCCTTTACACTGTCTATGCTCACGTGGGCATCGGGGTGTGCCACTTGGTGCATTACCAGGCCGAATCCAGCACTCGAATCGCTGAATGCGGGGCAGAATATCGGTACGTTATGCTCGTAGCACGTTTGTATCAGGCTGTTCTTCTTCACGCTGTGGGCCTGTAGGTAACGCCCCATCTCGCTTATGAACTCTCTCGAACTGTAGGGTCTTGGCGCCAGCCCGTTGGCTATCTTGAGAACCGTGGAATCGCAGGCCTGTAGCTCCTCCTCATCTATGTAGGTGTCGTAGATCCTATCGATGTATTGCGCCCGCAGCTCGCGGTCGTCCACGTGCATTGTTCCACGGTAGTGCTTGTATCCCAGCGCCTCAAAGAAATCCATGTCTACTATCGAGGCCCCGGTGCTCACTATGGCATCCACCATTCCGAAGCGGACCATATCCACATACACCTGCATACAGCCCGCCGCGCTAGTGCTACCCGCCAGCGTCAAGATGCTCGTGCACTCTGGATCCTTTAGCATTCTCACGAGGATGTCAGCCGCCGAGGCGGTGTCGCGTGAGGAGAACGACATGCCCCGCATAGCATCGATCAACGGGCGGGCATCAATCTTGGTGATGTCTATGTGCTGAATCGTTTCGCGTAGCAGCTGCTTATTGCTCATGGCCAAATGGTGAATTTTCCGTTTGAAAATTGCTGGTGTTTAAACCGATTGGTTGAATGGATCTCTGTTCGAATGCTGTAAACCTAGGGTTGGCTACTCCGCCATCTCCCTTAGCTCCCGTCTGAATTTGAATGCGAGCAGCCTGTACAGAAGTTTAGCGGCTAGGAAATCGCTGGCTTTAGCCGCAGGGTTGGGGCAGAGTTCCACAATGTCGAAACCCACCACATGGCGCTGGGCGAACACCTGCCGCAGGAAGGCTAGGGTAGGGTGCCACTGTAGACCACCAGGCTCTGGAGTGCCAGTGCTCGGCACTAGCCCAGGGTCGAACCCATCGAGATCTATGGTGATGTAGACATCCTTTGTTAGCCGGTCTATGGCTCGCTGTTCCCAGCCGGCTTGGCCTACCACCTCGTGCGCCCAGAAAACACCCCCTTTGGGTAGGCGGCTCTTTTCCTCGGCATCCATGCTGCGGATCCCCACCTGGGTGATTGGGCATCGCTCCTGCGCCCTCGCCATTACGCAGGCGTGGTTGTAGGGGCTTCCCTCATACTCATCGCGCAGGTCGGTGTGCGCATCCAGCTGCAGCACGCTCATGCCAGGGTACCGGTCTGCGTGCGCCCATATGGGGCCTATGCTCACAGAGTGTTCACCCCCTATGGTTACCACGAATTTGCCCGCTTCTAGCAGCTGGGTAACCCTTGCCTGGCTAGCCTCCACCATGGCATCGGGGGCAAAGAGCTCCGGGAGGGGGGCAAGCGTGTGGATTCCTATGCGATAGGGTTCGGTGTCGGTCTCTATGTCATAGAGTTCCATATTGGCCGAGGCCTCCAGCAGCGCCGTTGGCCCCTGGTCGGCCCCTTTAATCCACGTGCTGGTCCCATCGAAGGGTATAGGTAGTATGGCAACTCTCGCCGAGTTGAAATCGCAAAATTCACGGGGTAAATCGCCGTATTGCATCGCATTATGTTCTTCTGGCATAGCTGCGCTATTGCACCGTCAGCCCACGGTTTAACGCCGCTAAGGTAGCCAATTGCTACGAGATGGCAAAACGGAAAAATCTTTTTCATCGCAACTCTCTGTTTAGCAAGCTTGTAATTCTTCATTCTGAATTACGGGACATTTTTCTCTTACGGGAATTTGGCAGTATCGTGGAAAGCCTCTACCTTTGCACTCGGTTTCAGCTATGGAGCTTTGGGAGTGGGGCAGAGGAGAAGAGGGGCAAAATGGCGAGAAATGGCCTGTATAATTCCTCATTAGCTCAGTTGGTTAGAGCACCTGACTGTTAATCAGGGGGTCCTAGGTTCAAGTCCTAGATGGGGAGCGAGGGAGCGCAACCAGTCGGTTGCGCTCTTTTTCTTTTTGTGGGACTGTAAAAAAAACGCATTCCCTTCGCCATTTCATTGTTAAAGGCATTACTCACTATTCTATGGTACAGTATACAATACAAGAGCTGGTTTGGGCTATAGGAGGCACGGTACACGGTATTCCCGAGGGTTCGGTGCGCGAGGTAGTCACAGATAGCCGAGCGGTGCAGCAGGGGCGCGGTCTCCTTTTCTTTGCCATTCCCGGGGCGCGGCACAATGGGCATGACTACGTAGCCGAACTCTACCGCACTCGCGGCGTGCGTCGCTTTGTGATCAGCGAGATCCGCCCAGAGTTCCACGATCTTGAGCAGGCCACCTTCATCCTGGTTCCCAGCACGCTCGATGCCCTCCAGCACCTGGCAGCCTACCATCGGCAGCGGTTTAGCATCCCGGTGGTCGGCATCACAGGCTCCAATGGCAAAACCATAGTAAAGGAATGGTTGGCCGCCGTTCTATCGGCCAAGTACCATACGCACCACAGCCCCGCCAGCTTCAATTCCCAGCTGGGCGTGCCCCTCTCTATTCTTGGACTTTCGCCGCACTACGAGGTGGGGGTTTATGAGGCCGGCATCTCCCAGCCAGGCGAAATGGCGCGTCTTGCGGCCGTTATTCGCCCAACGCTGGGTATTATCACCAACCTTGGCGCAGCGCACCAGGAGGGATTCACGAGCCTACGGCAGAAGGGAGAAGAGAAGTTCCAGCTTTTCGCACACACCAAGACGCTTGTCTACTGTGCAGACCAGCCGCTGGTGCGCGAATTGGCCCAGGAGCTCGCCCAAAAGCATGGGGTAGAGCTAAAGAGCTGGAGCGTAAAGGGCAACCCTGCCGATCTGGCGGTCGATCTCCAAGGGGAGCTGAACCCTGAGTTCCCTGGGCAATCGGGGGCATCCAGCCCGCAATTTACCTTCCGATGGCGGGGGGCGCACCACGCGGGAACTTTACCCGGTACCGATGCTCCCACCGTAGAGAATACTCTGCACACCCTGCTAGCCAGCCTTTTGCTTGGACTTGAGCCCGAGGTCGCCGTGCGCGAGTTGGCAAGGCTGCAACCCATCCCTATGCGGCTCGAACGGCTACAGGGATTGGAAGGGCATCCGCTTATCAACGATACCTACAATTGCGATCTCGAATCGTTGCAGATAGCCCTCGATTTTCTCTGTAGGCAAGCACCCACAACGCCCAAGACCCTCATCCTTTCAGATATTCTGCAGAGCGGACTCCCATCTACCGAGCTGTATACCCGTGTGGCAGAGCTGGTAACAACCCATGGAGTAGACCATCTCATAGGGATAGGCGAGGCCATTTCTGCCAACGCTAGCCTATTTGCCCCCCCTACTCGCCAAGCCCCATCCCATTTAGGATGCACCCCAGAATTGTCGGTCCAATTCTACCCAGACACCGAGGCATTCCTCAAGGTAATGGATCCCGCGGCATTGTCCCACAGCGCAGTGCTGGTCAAGGGGAGCAGGCCATTCCGCCTAGAGCGGGTGAGCCATCGGCTCGAGGGGCGTATACACCGCACGGTGCTGGAGGTAAACCTCAAGGCCGTGGAGTATAACCTGAACTACTTCAGGGGGTTACTCAAGCCTGGCGTGAAGCTCTTGGTGCTGCTCAAGGCCTTTGCCTACGGGAATGGCAGCGCCGAGCTGGCTGCGTTCCTGCAGTACCACCGTATCGACTACGTAGGGGTAGCCTTTGCCGACGAGGGGGTAGAGCTGCGCCGGGCTGGGGTACAGGTTCCCATACTGGTGCTAAATCCCGCGCCAGATAGCTACGCATCGCTCATCGCCCATCGTCTGGAGCCAGAGCTATTCTCGCTCGCGGTGGCATACGATTTTGCCCGTGTGGCCCACGAGGCTGGGTGCAAGGGCTATCCAGTTCACATTAAGCTCGACACTGGTATGCACAGGGTGGGGCTACAGCGGGACGATATACGTCTGCTGCAGGCGCTGCTTGCCGACTCGCCCTCCATTCGGGTGGCGAGCATATTCACCCACCTCGCGGTGGCCGATGAACCCAGCCAAGACCCTTTCACCCTTGCGCAGCTCGCCGAGTTTAAGACGATGGCCGAGTCCATATGCCAGTCTCTTCACTACCGCCCCATGCTGCATGTGCTCAACTCTGCGGGCATTGAGCG